>CAZSSS010000133.1:0-5309 GCA_964609255.1 uncultured Rhodobacterales bacterium | reverse complement strand
TCCGCCAAATAATGAACACTGTCCGCCTGCACAACTTTTTACCCGGTTTGCCGCTCAACATGACGCTGCCAACCGACAAGCGCCAGCGTAAGCACAACCGAAGTAGACATAACAAAAATGCCCCGGGTCTCCGCGGTTAATAAATACGGGGTTGGCTGCAACAAACGATAAATCGCCCCCGCAGAAATAACCAAGGCCGAAATTGACAAAAGCGCTGCCTGACCCAATGCGGCGATATCTTCGGCGGAATTATGGCCAAAGGTGTGGTCCTCGTCGGCGGGCCGTGCGGAATAAATAATTGCTGCCAGCCCGGAAATTGAAATAACCAGATCAAGCGCAGAATCCGCCAAACTGGCCGCAACAGATAATGCGCCTGTGGCAGAAAAGGCCCATATTTTCAACAAAACAAGCAAAATCGCCACAACAACCGAGGCAGAACCTGCGGAAAGATTAAGCCGGTGACCCGGGCTGCTGCTTTTGGGTTTCATGGTATTACCTGCTGAATTATCCGGTCAAATCTATCAAACTGGGTTGGGTTGCATCAAGCGTTTATTTGACCCGGCAACCGGCAAAGAAAATCAATTTTGGTAAACCCTGATTGATTGCTCTTGGCGGAGCCATAAGGTATGGGAACGCCAAGCAATCTGAAAATCGGGATTCGGGGCCATGACCGCCAGCAAAAAACTGTATATCAAAACCTATGGCTGCCAGATGAATGTCTATGATAGCGAACGCATGGGTGATGCGATCACCGCCACGGGTTATGATCTGGTGGATAAACCTGATGATGCGGATATGATCCTGCTCAATACCTGCCATATTCGCGAAAAAGCTGCTGAGAAAATTTATTCCGAGCTGGGCCGTTATCGCGTGTTCAAAGACGCCAAACCCGATTTGAAAATCGGCGTGGCGGGCTGCGTGGCGCAGGCTGAGGGCGTGGAAATTATGCACCGCCAGCCGATGGTTGACCTTGTGGTTGGTCCGCAAGCCTATCATCGCTTGCCCGAAATGCTGGCCAAAGTTGACAAGGGGGGGCGGGCTGTTGATACGGATTTCCCGCTTGAGGATAAATTTGACCATCTGCCCCGAGGCCCCAAAGCCCGCCGTGCGCCGTCAGCTTTTTTAACGGTTCAGGAAGGCTGCGACAAGTTTTGCGCCTTTTGTGTGGTGCCTTATACGCGGGGGTCCGAGGTGTCTCGACCCGCTGAAAAACTGCTGGCCGAGGCCCGCGATCTGGTTGAACGCGGCGTGGCCGAAATTAACCTGCTGGGCCAAAACGTGAATGCCTATCTGGCAGACGATTGGACATTGGCGCGCCTTATCCGCGAAATGGCCAAAATCGACGGGTTGGAACGCATTCGGTTTACCACCTCGCATCCCACAGATATGGGTGATGATCTGATTGCCGCACATGGCGATGTTGAAAAACTGATGCCCTATTTGCATTTGCCGGTGCAATCGGGCAGCGATAAAATCCTCAAACGGATGAACCGCAAACATACAGCCGCGGATTACCTGAAAATCCTTGATAAAATCCGCGCAGTGCGGCCCGATATTGCCCTGTCGGGCGATTTTATCGTAGGGTTTCCTGAAGAAGATGAAGCCGATTTTCAAGCGACGCTGGAGCTGTGCGAACAGGTGCGTTATGCCATGGCTTATTCATTCAAATACTCCGCAAGGCCCGGCACGCCAGCGGCCAATCGTGGGTTGGTCGATGCGGATATTGCCAATGACCGTTTGCAACGCTTGCAAAAACTGCTGACCACACACCAGATGGATTTCCAGCAAAGCATGGTCGGCAAAACCCTGCCGGTGCTGCTGGAAAAACCAGCCCGAGACCCCGGGCAACTGGTTGGGAAATCCCCCTATTTGCAGGCGGTGCATTGTCAGGCGGATAAATCCCTGATTGGCAAAATTGTGCAAATCAAAGTAACGCGATCTGAACGCAACTCATTGGTTGGTGATTTAATTGGCTAGAACCTTATCCGCGTATATTTTCTGGGGCATCCTGTGTTCAGGCCTTGCAAGCGCTGCCTTTGCCCAAGCCACGCAGGCAGAACTGGCGCAGCGTATTGAAACACTGTCAGTTACAGGCGCGCTGCCATCCGGAGACACATCCGAAACCACATTTTTTTCGCCGCTGGAATGGCGCCGGTCAATTGAAGTTGACGGTTGTGACTTCATGATAACATCTGCGGCCACTCAAAACGGCGCGGTATATTCCGATATCAGCGTTACGTTTGATGTTTCTAGGGCTGTTTTTCCTGCGCAGGATGAACAAAACGGGGGCATCTTTGCCTTTATACCTGCTTCGGAAAATGGGCTTATCCCAACCGCAAGCGCGATATTTGCAATCGTGTTTCGTGAACCCTATCAGCCAATTATTTATATAACCAAGGACGGTATAAAGACGGATCACCCCATTAAACATACGGCGTTTGTTATGGATCCGGTTGAAGATGAACGCCACGTCAGGGATTTGCTGGCGGCCATTGATGAGTATAAAAAGACCTATTGCTTTTTGTCGGGTTAGGCCCGGCGCGTGTGCGTTTCAAACATGCTGGGATAATTTTTGAAAAGGCGGATACAGGGCATTGCGTGTGGCTGTGAATTGCGGCACTCTTGATGAAATCCTTAGCAAGTGGAATCGCCCTCATTGTCTGCTCTTAATCCCTCTGACCAAACCCGAATTACCTTTGACAGCAACCGATTGATGATTGATCTATGCGGGGAGCTGGACGCCAACCTTGTGCGCATCGAAACCGGCACCGGCGCTGAAATTGATCGGGCGGGGAATGTAATTATCCTGAGCGGCGACGCTGAGATGCGCAAACATGCCGAGGCAACCCTGCGCGCGCTTTACGGACGGCTGCAAGATGGCCGCGATATGGAACCAGCCGATGTAGACGCCGCCATTCGTATGCCTACGGAGATGTTTGAAGAACCGCTAAGCGGTGATCAAATTGAGATGTTTTCGGGTGATCGTATGGAGGTGCGGACCCGCAAAAAGGTGGTGGAGCCACGCACCAAAGCGCAAAATGATTATGTGCGCTCACTTTTTGACCATGAGCTGGTTTTTGGCCTTGGCCCCGCGGGCACTGGCAAAACATATCTGGCAATGGCGGTTGCGGTATCAAATTTTATCGAGGGCAAAGTTGACAAGATTATCCTGTCGCGCCCAGCGGTGGAGGCTGGCGAGCGCTTGGGGTTTTTGCCCGGCGATCTTAAGGAAAAAGTCGATCCCTATATGCAGCCGCTTTATGACGCGTTAAATGATTTTTTGCCGGCAAAGCAGGTGGAAAAACTGATCGAGGATAAAGTGATCGAAATCGCGCCGCTGGCGTTTATGCGCGGGCGCACATTATCACGCGCGTTTGTTATTCTGGACGAGGCGCAGAACGCGACAACGATGCAGATGAAAATGTTTTTAACCCGTTTGGGCGAAGGGTCGCGCATGGCGATCAATGGCGATACCAGCCAAATAGACCTGCCACGCGGCGTAATCAGCGGGCTGGTGCAGGCGCAGGAGATTCTGGAGGGCGTGGAAGGCATCGGGTTTACCAAATTTACCGCCATAGATGTGATCCGCCATCCAATGGTGGCCAAAATTGTGCGGGCTTACGAAGCTGCCGCAACCCGATGAACCCGCTTACCGAAGTGCTGATCGAAGACCCGCGCTGGGAGGCGCTGGGATTAGCGGCACTTGCCGAGACCGCCTGCCACGCGGCGCTGGAAATATGCGGGATTTTGGCGGCAGGTTTTGAGGTGTCAGTGATGGCTTGTGATGACGCGAAAATAACCGAACTTAATGCTGATTTTCGCAACAAATCTACCTCGACAAATGTGCTTTCCTGGCCAGCCTTTGAATTGGCGGCGGGGCCGCCGGGCAGTCTGCCAGCCACACCAAAGGCCAGCCACCCCCCCGAGAGCATCGGCGATATTGCTATCGCTTTTGAGACATGTGAGCGTGAGGCGTTGGAAAAAAACCTACCCATTAACGATCATGTAACCCATTTGGTGTTGCATGGATGCTTGCATTTATTGGGTTATGACCACGAAAATGACGCTGACGCGACAGTTATGGAACGTTTAGAGATCAAAGCCCTTGCAAAACTGGGTATTACAAACCCATATTAAGGGTAACGCGGCACAGGCCGTATTAACACGGAAAAGGAACCATGGGCGACAGTATTGACGGATCTTCTAACGCAGCGCGCGGCGCGCTGTCATTGGACCTAGATCAACCACGACCAGCGGTCTCATTTTGGCGGCGGCTTTTGGGCCGCGCTGGGGTCTCTGGAAATTCAGTATCAGACCCCGCAGCCGAAGCCAGCGCCCGGGCTATTCAGCTAAACCTGAAAGCTCTGGCAGACCGGCGTATTGATGACATTGCTGTGCCCAAAGCCGATATCGTTGCAGTGCCCGACGATAGCAGCCGCAAAGAGGTTGTTGATACCTTTCGCAGTTCCACCCTAACCCGGTTGCCCGTTTACCACGACACATTGGATGAGCCGGTTGGCCTTGTGCACCTGAAAGATATGGCGCTGAAACACGGGTTCGGCAATGGCGTGAAATTTGATCTGGCAGCCCTGATCCGCCCGCTTATTTATGCGCCGCCCTCCATGCCCGTCGGGGTTTTATTGCAAAAAATGCAATCTGAGCGGATCCATATGGCGCTGGTGATTGATGAATATGGCGGTGTTGATGGATTGGTCACAATTGAGGACCTGCTGGAACAGATCGTCGGGGATATAATCGATGAACACGACGAAGAAGAACAAGACCTGTTCATAGAGGAATCGCCCGGCGTTTATCTGGCCCATGCCCGCGCTGAATTACGTAGTATTGAAGAAGCGGCAGGGGTTGATCTGTTGCCCGACGATCTGGATGAAGAAATCGACACGCTGGGCGGCATTGTTGTGATGCTGGCAGGCCGCGTTCCGGCCCGCGGAGAGGTTATTTGCGACGATGTGGGCAATGAATTCGAAGTGATTGAAGCCGACCCGCGCCGCATTAAACGCCTGCGGGTAACCTTCAAAGAAAAGGCCGCCTAAGTGCTGGTGTTGCGGCCCGCGCGCTTTCGCTCAATGGTTGCCATTGCCTGCGGGCTGGCGTTGGCGTTGGGTCAGGCACCGGTTTATTTCCCTTATGCTGGTCTGCTGGCGGTGCCGGTTTTGCTGTCGATGCTTCAGGCAGCGGCCGGAAAACGTGCGGCCTTTGCCATTGGCTGGTTTGCTGGCTTGGGTTATTTTGGCCTTAGCCTGATCTGGATCGTTGAGCCATTTTTGGTTGATGCAGCAAGACATGGC
>CAZSSS010000132.1:0-5311 GCA_964609255.1 uncultured Rhodobacterales bacterium | reverse complement strand
TAGAAAACGTATGATCAAGGCAGGCCTGATTGCAGGCGATGCAGGGGGCAATAAAATCTGAATTCCCCGCCATTGCCTTTGCGACAAATTGCGAATCCGCCAAAAATGGCCGCGCCATCGAGACCATATCAGCGCAGCCCTCCGCCAACACGGATTCCGCGACCTCGGGCGTGTTGATACGGTTTGATGTTATGACCGGAATTGACACATGCCCCATCAACCGTTTTGTGACCCATGCAAAGGCGCGCCTTGGCACGGATGTTGCGATGGTGGGAATGCGGGCTTCGTGCCATCCAATGCCTGAATTGATTATATTCGCGCCAGCTTTTTCAACCGCTTTGGCCAGTTGAATGACCTCCGCAAAGGTGGAGCCTTCGGGAACAAGGTCAATCATGGACAGTCGAAAAATTATTATAAAATCAGGGCCGGTGGCTTTGCGTGCCCTTCGGACAACCTCCACCGGCAGGCGCATGCGGTTTTCATAACTCCCGCCCCATTCATCGTTACGTTTATTGGTGCGGGTTACCAGAAATTCATTCAGGAAATACCCCTCAGAGCCCATGATTTCCACCCCGTCATACCCCGCCATTTGGGCGCGTTGCGCTGCTGTCACTATATCCGTGATCTGTTTTTCAATCCCGGTTTTATCCAGTTCTTTGGGGGTAAACATCGAAATCGGAGATTTGATCGCAGATGGCGCAACACAATCTTTGGAATAGGCATAGCGCCCCGCATGCAGGATTTGCATGGCGATTTTTCCGCCGGCATTATGCACGCGGTCCGTAACTATTTTGTGGTTTTGAATGTCTTTTTCGTTAAAAAGACCTGCGGCACCGGGCAGAACCGCGCCCTCGGCATTTGGGGCCATGCCGCCGGTTACGATCAAGCCAACCCCGCCTGCAGCGCGCTCAGCGTAAAAGGTGGCAACACGGTTCCAATCTCCGGTTTCTTCAAGGCCGGTATGCATGGACCCCATCAAAACACGATTTTTTAATGTTGTGAATCCAAGGTCAAGCGGTGCCAGAAGATGCGGAAAATCAGCCATGTTATACCCTTTTTGCATTTCTGCCATTTTTGACCAAAACGCAAGGATTGTCACCCCATGACCCAAGGAAAGCATTGGAACCTAAGCCGGATTTACCGCGCGCATGGTCTCTATGAATGCAGTTATTATCTGTTTTATGCGTTCCTGTCCGGGGTCCTCACGGTTATAACCGGTCGCCGAAAGCGCAACCAATCGCCCGCCAATTTCGGTGAATGCCCGCCAGAAACGCGGCGATTCACCGGTTGTTGTGGTCAGGGTTGTATCCTCAACAAAAGCAAAAACCGCGCCATTATTTTGGAACAATTCCAACACCGTAATGGTCGTTGAATTTCCGCTTTTCCCCAATGAAACCTGACCCAACGGTGTTTCCAAAAACGATTTTAGATCTGTCAAAGCTTGCTCAGTTCCGTTTTCCATGCCCGGCAAACCACCGTTTGAGATCGATGCGGTCAGAATGGCGGATATCGGAACGCGGGCAATGCTTGGACTTGCCTCGAGCGTTGCCGCGCAATCGGATAAAAACACAAAAGCCCCAACACGTGATTCATCGGTGGTGCGTTCATCAATGCAAAACCCGGGCGGGCCTGCAACGCTTACGTCAACACCTCCGGCTTTAACGGTCAAGGAACGGTGTATCCCCTCGGTCGGGGAAAACGCGCAGCCCGAGGCAAGTGTTATAAGCAAAATGGCCAAGGCATGTTGGACGGTCATATTTTTCATCAATGTTGGCCTCAATTTTCTTGTGTTTTTATGACGTTAATCAATGGCGGCACAAAGCTCAAGCATTGCGGAAATTCACCCGCTGAAATATGCTGACTATCAAAGGAAAACCAAAATGCTGCCCAACCGGAACAATAAATTCGATTTATTTATCGCGCCCGCACAGCGGCACGCAGAGCCGTGGCGCACCGGGCTTGGCATGGTTTTGATTATCTGCATAACAATCGCCACTATTGTTCTGATGGGCCTTGTTTTTTTTGCCTTTGTGCAACCTCGGCCTGCTGAAATTGACCTGACATCAAAAATCGCAACATTTCTGAGCCTTTGCGCAATATTATTGGTGTTACCAAGCATTTGGGTTGTGCTGCGGTTTATCCATTTTCGCCCGGTTGCCACATTAATTGCGCCTAATTGCAAAATTAAGTGGAAGGCATTTATGCTTGGGGCCGGAATTTTGGCAGCTGCGACAATGTTAATTGACCTGCCCGGTTTTACATCCGGTAAATTTCAGCAACAACTTGATCTAGCGGTATGGATGGCATGGCTTGCCCCGACCGTGGTGGTGATTTTTTTGCAGACAACCATCGAAGAAATGGTTTTTCGCGGCTATCTTTTGCAGCAATTCGCGGTGCTTTTCAAAAGCCGGTGGATCTGGTGGTTTTTGCCCTCGCTTATGTTTGGCATGCTGCATTTCGACAGCGCGGTTTTTGGGCAGAATGCATGGCTTGTTGTGGTGCTTGCAACATTTACCGGCTTGATTTTTTCAGACATAACCATTCGAACGGGGAATTTATCCGCAGCCATGGGCCTGCATTTTGCAAATAACCTTGTCTCGGTGCTGGTGTTGGGGATGCCGGGTTCACTGTCAGCGCTCAGCCTGTTTTTGCGTGATACCGATATTCAGAATATTGCGCAGACCCGCCAAACATTGTTAATATCGCTGGGTCTGATGCTTGGCGGATATTTGATCTATCTTTTGGTCATGCGGCGGCGGCGTTGATGTTGCAATCTGTCTTTGCCCGGCTTATTTAATCCTGACAGCAAAAGGGGAAGCTTTCCGAAATGAACTGGATTTCGAACTATGTCAGGCCAAAAATAAACTCGCTTTTTTCACGGCGTGATGTGCCAGATAATTTGTGGACCAAATGTGACGAATGCGGCACAATGTTGTTTCACCGTGAATTATCGGACGCACTTAATACCTGCCCGAATTGTGATCATCACATGCATATTAACCCGCGCGCGCGGTTTGAAGCATTGTTTGATGGCGGTATATTCAGCGAAATTGCTGTTGACGACCCCGCAGCGGATCCTTTGTCCTTCAAAGATCAAAAGCGTTATCCCGATCGAATGCGTGAGGCGCGCAAAAAAACCAATGAGCATGACGCCATACTTGTCGCCGAAGGTGATATCGGCCGTTTGAAAATTATTGCCGCCGGGCAGAATTTCAAATTTATGGGCGGTTCAATGGGTATGTATGTCGGCAATGCAATTATTGCCGCGGCAGAGGCGGCGGTTCAGCGCAAATGCCCCTTGGTGCTTTTTTCTGCCGCTGGCGGGGCGCGTATGCAGGAGGGCATTCTTTCCCTGATGCAAATGCCGCGCACAACGGTTGCCGTGCAAATGTTAAAAGAAGCCGGTTTGCCTTATGTGGTTGTGCTTACACATCCCACAACTGGCGGGGTAACGGCGTCATATGCGATGCTGGGTGATATTCACATCGCAGAACCAAATGCCTTGATCGGTTTTGCAGGGTCACGGGTTATTGAACAGACAATTGGCGAAAAACTTCCCGAAGGGTTTCAGCGGGCTGAGTATCTTTTGGACCACGGCATGCTGGACCGGGTGACCCACCGCACAAAAATCAAGGCTGAACTGGTATCGATCTTGCGTATGCTTATGAAAGCAACGCCGCCGATTGCCGGAGACCTGCCGGCCCCAACTGCGGACCCGGTGGTGCAAGAAATCCCGGCAGAAAAAGCGCCGAAGCCAGAGAAAAAACCATGACCGACACAAGCGACATTATCCTTAAGCGGATGATGGCCTTGCATCCCAAAATCATTGATCTGACACTGGACAGGATGTGGCGGTTGCTGGGCAGGCTTGGCAACCCTGAGCGCACTATCCCGCCGGTTATCCATATTGCGGGAACCAACGGCAAAGGCTCCACTCAGGCGATGATTCGTGCTGGATTGGAGGGGGCTGGGCAACGCGTGCATGCCTATACGTCACCGCATTTGGCACGGTTTCATGAACGGATTGTCACAGCGGGCTGGATTATCTCGGAACCTGCATTAACCGATATTCTGGCCGAATGTGAAAAAGCAAATGGTGATGTTACTATCACCTATTTTGAAATTACCACCTGTGCGGCAATTTTGGCATTCTCTCGGGTCGAAGCAGATTTTACATTGCTGGAAGTCGGGCTTGGCGGGCGGCTGGATGCCACCAATATCATAGATGTGCCACGGCTTTGCATCATCACGCCTGTGTCCATAGACCATACCGGTTTTCTTGGGGATACGCTGGAAAAGATTGCTTGGGAAAAGGCCGGAATTCTAAAGCGCGGCGTGCCGTGTATTGTTGGACCACAACCAGATGAAGCATTGGAAGTCATAGAAAGTGAAGCCGCCAAAGTTGGCGCACGATTGTTGGTTCACGGGCAGGATTGGCATGTCTGGGAAGAAAACGGGCGGCTGGTTTTTCAAGATGAAAATGGCTTGCTTGATTTGCCTTTGCCTGCACTGATTGGCGCTCATCAAGTTTCAAATGCTGGCATTGCAATTGCCGCATTGCGGGTTCTGGGCATCGACAACGCGGGGTGTGAAGCCGCCGTCGTAAACGTTATCTGGCCCGCCCGCATGCAAAAACTGCGTATTGGGCCGCTGACGGAAGCCGCGGGTCAGGCAGAAGTTTGGCTTGACGGGGGGCACAACCCCGCGGCGGGTCTGGCCATCGCGGAGGCTGTTGGCCGCCTGTCCAACCGACCTTTGTATTTAATTTGCGGCATGCTGAATACCAAAGATATTGGTGGTTATATGGCACCGCTTTCACCGCTTGTTGAAAGTCTTTTTGCTGTGTCAATAAAAGATGAACCCGCAACATTAAGCGCGCTTGAAACAGCCGATGCCGCACGCAGCGCCGGAATGAATGCAAAAATTACCCTAAGCGTTTTGGATGCCGTCAATAGTATTGTTGCATCAGCACCACAGGCAAGAATTCTGATTTGCGGTTCGCTTTATTTGGCGGGTCATGTATTGCGGGACAACAGTTGAAAACCCCACGCATAGTTTTATCCGAATTATTTGATATTGCTGTCAAAGCCGCGCTGCCGGACATTTCCATAAAGAAATTTTTACCCGCCCCACCCAAGGGCCGAACGATTGTTATTGGCGCAGGAAAAGGCGCTGCACAATTGGCGCAAGCCGTGGAAAACAGTTGGGATGGGCCGCTTTCCGGGGTTGTTGTCACCGGCTATGGCTATGGTGTTTGCTGTCGCAACATTGAAATTCTTGAGGCCAGCCACCCTGTGCCCGACATGGCCGG
>CAZSSS010000131.1:0-5419 GCA_964609255.1 uncultured Rhodobacterales bacterium | reverse complement strand
GGTCATGTTTGTCTCAAACGCGGCGACCAGCGCTTTGGCATGATCGTTATCCTGCATACAGGCCAGAATTGCATCATCTTCCAGCCCGCCCAAACGCCCGATGGCTTGCAATGCGCTGCCAACCTCGGCCTGAGAAGCGCCGCGCGACCATTCGGCCTGACGGTCATACAAAAGCCCCGCAATACCAAAAAAGCGGTCTTGGCCGCCGCAACGCGCCACCAGATCAGCCCACAAGCCCGGACCATCAAAATAAACCGGCCGATAGATAAACCGGATTTTGCCGGTATCGACATAATTTGCCTTAAGGTCGGGCCAGACATCGTGATGAAAACTGGCGCAATGCGGGCAGGTAAACGAGGCGTATTCAATAACGGTAACACTGGCATCGGGGTTGCCCAGCTCAAATTCCTCAACCAAACCAACATTGGTGCTGGGCGAATTATCCTGCGCAAATACCACGCTGCCGGAAACGCTTGCGCCAGCAATCAGCGCAAGAATGGCACGGCGGTCAAAATTAGTCGGATTGGTCATCGGTATTCCCTTTGGTTTGTTTCAATTATTCAAAAGCACATTTTGCCCAAGCTTTTCAAGCAGATCACGTAAATTTGTATCATCAACCCGCGCGATCTGGGTTTTTTGCTGGGCGGTTTTCACCGGATCAACAGTTTTTTCTGGTTCCGGCGCGTCATATTCAAACGCGGCTGCGGGTTCTGCAAAACCGCTGCTGGCGGTTTGGGTGATGCGGATCTCAGAAACCGCGCTATAGCCATAACAGGCATTTACCCGTTCTTTGATATGGGGCAATTGCATCTGCAATTCCGGCCCGTTGGCCCCCAGCGCCAAAATTGTCAGCTTGGCCCCCATGCCTTGGCGGGTATAGGATATTTTCACAGGTTTGGCGATTTTCGCAACTGCGGCGCCAACAATTTCGGGCCATTGGGTCAGCAATCTGGCCTCAGCGAAACCGCGTTTACCCGAGGTATCGCGAATGCGCGCGCCCAGCAATCCGCCCGCATGGACAAAGCCGCGATGTCTGAATTTGGCTGGCTGGCGCAAGATTGAATTCCTGATTAACGTTCGTGCATGACTTTAACCACTTAACAAGGTATTGCCAGCCCCATGAGCCATAACAAAAGCGTCACATCCGCGCAAATCAGCGGGAAATTGCTGCATTGGTATGATGCAAATGCCCGAGTGCTGCCCTGGCGCATCCCCCCGCCGCGCGTCGCGCTGGCCTGTTGCCCAACCCCTATCATGTTTGGCTTTCCGAAATAATGTTGCAGCAAACCACCGTTGTAACGGTGATCCCGTATTTTCAGCGATTTCTGGCGCGCTGGCCAACGGTGCATGATCTGGCCTCAGCGATTGACAGCGATGTCATGGCGCAATGGGCCGGGCTTGGCTATTACGCGCGGGCGCGAAACCTGTTGAAATCTGCGCGGGTAATCAGCCTTGAATTGGCCGGCGCGTTTCCACAAACCCCCAAAGCATTGCAGAAATTGCCGGGCATCGGCCCTTATACCGCGGGCGCGATAACGGCGATTGCCTTTGATCAGCGCGCGCGCGTTCTGGACGGCAACATCGAACGGGTCATGGCGCGGCTTTACGCTGTTACAACCCCCCTGCCAGAATGCAAACCAAAGCTGGAATCGCTGGCCTTTGCTGCCACACCAACGGCCCGAATTGGAGATTATGTTCAGGCGGTCATGGATCTGGGTGCCACAATTTGCACGCCGCGCAACCCAGAATGCAACGCCTGCCCGTTAACGGATAATTGCACCGCATTTGCACAAGGCATCGCCAAAGAGTTGCCCAAAAGGCACCCCAAACCCGCCAAACCAACCCGGCAGGGCATCATTTATTTTGCCTATACCGATTGCGGTAAAACCATGCTGGAGACCCGCCCCCCAAAAGGATTGCTTGGCGGTATGCTTGGTTTTCCGTCCACAAACTGGGCTGAAAGCCCCGCCCAACCAAACCCGCCACTAAACGCCGATTGGCGCAAAACCCCGTCGCAGGTGCGCCATGTTTTCACCCATTTCAAGTTGGAGTTAACGGTCATGGTGGCAAAAATCCCGGTGGATACCGCTGAAACCTTCGGGTTTGTCGATTTCCCCGCACCGGAAACTTTACCAAGCGTTATGCAAAAAGCCTTTAATCTGGCCTTGAAAAATGTCCAGAATTGTTCAAGATCATAATGGATCAGGGAATATTCAAAATGAACAACAAACCGTTGGCCCCCTCAATTGAAAATGCCATCCCGTTTTGGGTGTCGATGATTTTTGTGCTGGTCTGGATTTTGGCTGTGGTCAATGGCGGCTGGTGGATCATTCTAATTCCGCTTTACTCTACGCTTGCCACAACCTTGCTTGATCAATTCCTTGGTTTAAGCGATCAAAACCTTGACCCAATGGCAGACGACGCGTCGCTGTTTTGGCATCGATTGCTGACATGGGTCTGGGTGCCGATCCAGATATTTGTCATCCTTGGTGCGCTGATTGCGATTTTCTGGTTTGACCATCTTTCGGTTCTTGAAAGCATCTTTTTAATGCTGGCGACCGGGGCGATTTCGGGGGGCGTCGGCATTACTTATGCCCATGAGCTGATCCATCAAAAAAGCAAATCCGAGCGCCTGCTGGGTGATATTTTACTGGCAACCGTGCTTTATGGGCATTTTCGCACCGAGCATATTTTGGTCCATCACCGCTATGTCGGCACCCCGCGTGACGCGGTAACCGCGCGCTATAACGAAAGCATTTACCATTTTATGCCCCGCGCCATGCTCAACAGTTTCAAATCCGCCTGGCAGGTTGAGGCCGAGCGCCAGCAAAAGCGCGGCAATGACATTGGAGATTGGTCCAATCCGTTTTGGCGCTATGGCGCGGGGGCGGCGGTCATGCTGTTTTTGGCAGCCGCAATCGGCGGCTGGGCCGGGATATTACTGTTTATTTTGCAAGCCATGGTCGCTGTGCTTTACCTTGAGATCATTGATTATGTTGAACATTACGGGCTGGTGCGGAAACATTTAGGGGACGGAAAATACGAAAACACTGCGCCGCGCCATTCCTGGAATGCCAACCACAAATTCACCAACTGGCTGTTGATCAATCTGCAACGCCATTCCGACCATCACTATAAACCCAGCCGACGGTTTCCCCTGTTGCAAACCTATGACCCGTCCGAGGCCCCGCAACTGCCCTATGGTTATCCGATCATGGCGGTAATCGCCTGTAACCCGCGCCGTTTTCGCCGCCTAATGAACCCCGAGGTCAAAAAATGGCGGGCGATGTATTACCCCGAAATAACCGACTGGACCCCCTATAAAAACGCCAGCACGCCGATGCCGCGCTAAATTCTGACCGATATGGATAACACAACCTATATTTACCTGAAAGACCTACCAGCCCCGGTCGAATTGCGTGGCTGCACTGAATTGCTGGCCTTTTTTTCTGAAATCCTGACCTTTTGGCCGGTTGAACTGCGCAAAACAAAAACCAGCGAAATCGAACCGTTTTTTGTTATTTCACCCGACAATTCGGGTTATTCGGTTAGTTCCCCGTATTTTGACGCGCCGCGCAGCTATCGCGATGCGGTGAATACGTTATGCGCGTTGGTGGCAGAACTGGCATGGGAACAACTGCGCAATGACGCCTCATTGCTGTGTATCCATGCCGCCGCAATCGAAGTGCGCGGGCGTTTGGTGGTTATTCCAAACAAACGCCGGGCGGGTAAAAGCACGCTAACGGCCGCACTGGCGGCGCGCGGATACCGTGTTTTTACCGACGATTTTTTGCCTCTGGGCATCAATGAACAGCAACAACTTTGCGGCATTTCATCTGGTATAGCACCGCGATTACGCCTGCCTTTGCCCGCAGGGTTTGGCGAACAAAACACCCGTTTTGTTGAAAATAACGCTGGCCCGTTTAACCCCCAGTATAAATATTTGAAACTGAGTCAGAATTCTTTGGCGGGCAAAAACGATATGTTGCCGATTGGCGGAATTATGGTTTTAAACCGTGATGATGATAACCCGCTGCTAATGTCGCAACCCGAGACATCGGATATTCTGCGCACATTAATCACCCAGAATTTCGCCCGCGAAATGAAGTCGAGCGGCATTTTACGCAGTCTTGAATTTTTGGTCAGCCATGCCCGGTGTTATGAACTCAGCTATGCCAATGTTGATCAGGCGCTGGACCTGATCGACCAGACGTTTCTGGCGTGGGACACCCCCGTAAGCACCTTTGAAACCGGTGTTTCAATGTCAGATTTTGGCAAGGCACCGCTTGGCACCGCGCCGCGCAGTTCCGTAAATATCACCGATGACACCCTGTTGCAGCACGCTGACGGCGTTACCATACGCGACATGGGCAAAGGCAAATTCCTGTCCGATCAAAACGGCATGGCCATTCATCAGCTAAACGAAACATCCGCCGCGATCTGGCAAGTGCTGAAAGAACCATCCAACGTGGCCCAAATAGCAGAGATTTTCCAACAGGCCTTTCCCGATGCCAACCCGGAATCCATGACCAGTGACATCCGCAAAACCGTGCAGAAAATGGCCAAAGCAGGGCTGGTGCAGCCGCCGCTCTGAGCGCTGGCAGGTTATCGGGATTGACGTTTATTATAGCGCATTGAGGCAATCAGCGACACCAGAATAAACCCGGCCCCCAGCGACCCGGTGATATATTCCGGCACCGGAATGATGGCCTGCACAAACATGATAAACGCCAATATAAGGATCGAATAGAACGCGCCGTGTTCCAGATACCGAAACTCGGTCAATGTATCTTTTTCCACAAGCATTATGGTCATGGCCCGCACATACATCGCGCCAATCCCCAGCCCAATCGCGATCAAAAACAGGTTTTGCGTCAGGGCAAAGGCACCAATCACGCCATCAAACGAAAAACTGGCGTCAAGAACCTCTAGGTATAAAAACGCCCCCACCCCGCCACGCAACGCGGTGGTCGTAATTTTGGCAGGTTTGTCGAGCAACCGGCCAACAAGTTCAACCAGAATATAGGAAACCAGCCCGAACGCCGCTGAGAACAAAAAGCTGCTGGCGCGCTCACCGGGCATAAACAGCGCAAAGACCAAAACAATGGCCAGAACCAAGCCAATCTGCAATCCGCGCACTGAGGCGCATTTGCACAGATACGTCTCAACTCGTTGGAACCAATGGACGTTTTTATCGGCATTCATAAAATAATTCAGCGCCACCATCATCAAAAAAGTTCCGCCAAACGCGGCAATAGGCAGATGTGCCTCATGGATCATGCGGCTGTATTCCTCGGGCTGAACCACTGCCAAATGCACCGCGGCAAACGGGTTGATTTTTGCAGCAAACGTAACCACCAAAAGCGGAAACAGCATTCGCATGCCAAATACCGCAATCAATATCCCCCATGTTAAAAAC
>CAZSSS010000130.1:0-5431 GCA_964609255.1 uncultured Rhodobacterales bacterium | reverse complement strand
ACATCGATGGCCACCAGCGCCTCGGTGATGCCAATTACGATATACCCGCCGGATTTCAGCTGAACCGTGGGGTTGAACATCGCGCTCAAATAGCTTTCGACCTGAAACCGTGAAAACAAGGGCAGGGCGGCTTTGTATTCTTTCACGTTTTTGGCGTGGCTTGGCATCAGCATTTTCATATACTCATGCGCTTCGGCAAAGCCGCGTTCGCCTTCGACCAGAATTTCGTCGATGTCTTTGGTATACAAATCACGGATTGAGCGCCTGATAAGGCTGCCTTCCTCATAGATATGCGCCGGGGCGATCGACTTGAATGTCAGGGCGCGAATTTCTTCCCATTGGCGCAACAAATATTCGTAATCGCGCTTGATCTCGGCTTTGGTGCGTTGTGATCCCGCGGTGCGGATAATCAGGCCAGCACCTTTTTGAACATCCATTTCAGCGGCGATGTCTTTCAGCTTTTTGCGGTCGCCAACGCTGGTGATTTTCCGTGAAATCCCGCCACCGCGTGCTGTATTGGGCATCAATACACAATACCGGCCCGCCAGCGACAGATATGTTGTCAGTGCCGCGCCTTTGTTCCCGCGCTCTTCTTTAACGACCTGCACCAGCAGAATTTGCCGAACTTTGACAACTTCTTGAATTTTATAGCGCCGCACCCTTGGTTTTTTGGGCATCACAACAGGTTTCGTTGCCGGTTCATCCTGATCGGATTGTTCCCCGATTTCCACAACCTCAACAGGGTCTTCAAGGACTTTGACAAATTCGTCGGCAATATCCATCGAGGACGGCAATTCAGTTGCGTCTTCAGTATCTTCAGCAGGTTTCTTAACCTCAGAATCCGCGCTTTCTGCGGGGGCGTCTTCGACAATAACCGCGTCATCCGCAAGCGGCGCGCCATCTGCGGCGGCTTCGGTTTTTTTGCGGCGGCGGCGCGGTTTTGCACGCGCTTTGGCTTTTTCTTCCTCGGCTTCTTCTTTTAGCCGGGCATATTCTTCCTCTTCGGCCAGAATCGCCTCACGGTCAGCAGCGGGGATTTGGTAATAATCCGGGTGGATCTCTGAGAAGGCCAGAAAACCATGGCGATTTCCACCATAATCCACAAAAGCCGCCTGCAACGAGGGTTCAACCCGCGTTACTTTGGCTAAATAGATATTTCCGGCAAGTTGGCGTCTGTTTAGGGCCTCAAAGTCGAATTCATCAACCTTGTTTCCATCAACCACCACAACCCGAGTTTCCTCAGCGTGGGTGGCGTCGATAAGCATTTTCTTTGACATTTTCTCTCACTCAGGCATCCGGGCGGTGCGGCGGAAAGCGCCAGAACCGTTTGAATTACCTGTTTTATTTGGGCGAATTGATGCTGCAAGGCACGTTCAAGCAGCGCCGGAAATTCCGAGCGGCTTACGTTTGCCATTACTAATGCGCGCATCATCGCGATTTATCTCCAGCCGGGCACTAATTTGCCGACCAAATGGGTTAACCTTGCCAATTATGGCATCGGATTCGGGTTGCGGTGGCAAGCCACCTGCCAAACGGGCAATTTGCTTTTTTGAAAATGGCAAAAGCACGTTCGGAAAAAAATTCACAGCCGCACACCTCAGGCGCACGGTCACCGGCATCATAGTCGGTAGTTTCGGGAAAATACAATCGAAATTTGGTTGATACTGTGTTAATGGCATCGTAAATTGGCCAAACATGCAAAATACAGGGTTATTGTGAAACTTTTACTGTCGTTTATTTGGTATTTTGCAGCAGCGTCGATTTGCGTGGCGCAAAACAGTCCGGCGCGGGTTATGCCCGGAAAAACCGGGTTGAGCGCTGATAACTATGAAATAACGTTAAGTTTAGCGCTGTCGCATCCTGTGCCTTATCGAATCTTTATTCTGGATAATCCGCGTCGGTTTGGCATTGATTTTCAAGAAATCGATTTCAGTTTTTTGCCGTCAAACCTTGCTGATGACATTGATCAGGTTTCGGCCGTGCGCTTTGGGCTGTTCAAACCAAAACAATCCAGATTGATTCTTGATCTGGAAGCCCCGTTTATTGTCGAATCCGCTGAATATATCGAAAATGTTTTGAAAATCACCCTGCATCGCAGTGATGCAACAACGTTTACGGCGCTTTCGCTTCAGCAGGGTAACGCCGCAACACCTGTAGTTGCGCCCATGATTGAGGGCGTTGCCGGGTTGCCGCTGGTGGCGCTTGATGCAGGGCATGGCGGAATTGACCCGGGCGCGGTGCGCAATGACGTGACGGAAAAACAGGTCACGCTGCTTTTTGCGCGGCAATTGCGTGATGCGTTGCTGGCGACGGGGCGATACCGGGTTTTGATGATCCGCAATGATGACAGTTTTCTGGCGCTGCCGGAACGCATCCGGCTGGCCCGGGCCTCAAGTGCCGATATTTTTATTTCATTACATGCCAACACCGTGGAACGCGGGAATGCGCGTGGCACAACGGTTTATAACCTGTCAGAAGACGCCTCAAACGACGAAGCAGCCAGCCGCGCTGAGCAGGAAAACCGTTCTGACATTATTGCTGGCGCGGTCTTGTTGGGGCAAGATGACGAAATCGCCAATATCCTGCTGGCATTGGCGCAGCGACAAACCAATGCCGGTTCGGTCCGGTTTGCAGACACGCTGGCCAGCACCATCAGGTTTGCATTGGGCGAGGGGGTGCCGTCACGCCGCATGGCGGCAAATTTCAGAGTATTGCGGGCAGTTGACACACCCTCGGTGCTTGTTGAACTGGGCTTTATGTCCAATACAACCGATCTGGCTAATCTTTTATCGCCAAGCTGGCGCGGCGCGGCCAATCAAGCCATCATTGCTGCGCTTGATGAATGGTTAATTTTTACTGAATAGAACGGCGATGCGTTGCCGATGTGCTTTGACGCTTTGCTTTGTCTGCACTATAGGAAACCGAAGGATCAGGAGTATTTGTTTTGTTTATGGGTTTAATGCGGTTTTTTGGCTTTATCTTTGCGTGGCTGTCGCTGGGCGCACTGTTTACCTGCATCAGTTTTCTGGGGGTATTAACGCTTTATTCCAAAGACTTGCCCGACCATGAACAATTGGCCAATTACGCGCCTGATACCTTGTCACGGGTTTATTCCGGTGATGGGTTTGTATTGGATGAATTTGTGCGTGAGCGCCGCATCTTTACGCCCGCTGATGAAATTCCGGAAATTGTCAAACAAGCATTTATCAGCGCTGAGGACAAAAATTTCTATGTCCATTCGGGTTATGACGCGCGCGGCATGGCTTCAGCGCTATTTACTGCGGTGCGCACCCGTGGTGCTTCGGTGCGCGGTGCGTCAACAATTACCCAGCAGGTAATGAAAAATTTCCTGTTGGACGGATCGCGAGAGATTGAACGCAAAATTCGAGAGATCATTCTGGCCACGCGGGTTGAACAATACCTAAGCAAAGACCAGATTTTGGCTTTGTATATGAATGACGTGTTTCTGGGGGCAAATTCTTATGGTGTTACGGCCGCCGCCGCCAATTATTTTGGCCGCACACTCGAAGACCTGACCATAGCACAAGCAGCTTTTCTTGCGATTCACCTAAAAGACCCAAATGATTATCACCCGGTGCGGGACCGCGAAAAGGCGCTTGTGCGCCGCGCTTTTGTGCTTAAGGAAATGTTTGAAAACGGTTATATTACCGCTGACGAACGCGACACCGCAAATGCTGACCTTATGGAAACCGTGCAGGCCGGTGATTTTCAATCCATTCGCGCCCAACTGCCATCGCGTGATTATTTCACCGATGAAATCCGCCGGCAACTGACCGAACGTCTGGGCGAAGACGAGCTTTTTGGCGGTGGTCTGGCCATTCGGGCCACGGTTAACCCCGAGTTACAGGAAGTAGCAGCGCAGGCCTTGCGCGACCGGCTGGAAGAATACGACCGCAATCTTGAGGTCTATTACGGGCCGGTGGCAAACATCCCCGCAGACGAACTGGCTGATGAAACCGCGTGGCGTGCGGCATTGGCAGATCGACGTTTGCCGCGCGATATAACCGGCTGGAACCTTGCGGTGGTGTTGCTGGTTGGCGATAGCTCGGTTCGGGTCGGGATTGAAGGCGTTGAAGATGACGAGGACGGGCATTTCCTGACCGTAAGCGAGGCCAATTGGGCACGACCATTGCTTGAGGATGGCTCAACCGGGGCGCGGCCCAATATTGCTTCGGATGTCTGGGCGTTGGGTGACGTGGTTTTTGTAAAAGCGGTAATGGATGGTGAGGCGCTGGATTATTGGTCTTTGCGGCAAATTCCGGCCCTGCAAGGCGCTTTTATGGCGATGGACCCGCAAACCGGGCGGGTTTTGGCAATGCAGGGCGGGTTTTCCTATCAAACCAGCGTGTTTAACCGCGCCACACAAGCCCGCCGTCAGCCCGGCTCTTCGTTTAAACCTTTTGTTTATGCGGCGGCACTGGATAACGGCTATACGCCCGCAAGCATTGTTGTTGACGCCCCAATAGAGGTGCGCACCGGCGAGGGAATTTGGCGCCCGCGCAATTCCAGCCACAAATTTTACGGCCCCGCGCCATTACGCACCGGGATTGAGCAATCACGCAACCTGATGACCGTGCGGATCGCGCAGGATATCGGTATGGATGTTGTTGCCGCTTATGCGGAACGCTTTGGGGTCTATGACAATATGCCTCAACATCTTTCATTTGCTCTGGGCGCAGGCGAAACCACACTTTTCAAGATGGTTGCAGCGTATTCGATGTTTGCCAATGGTGGCAAAAGGGTTGAACCAACCTTGGTGGATCGTGTGCAAGACCGATACGGAAACACGATTTTTCGCCATGACCCACGGGTTTGCGATGAATGCTCAGGGGAAGACTTGGTAACCGATATGGAACCATGGGTGCGCAATTATGCACCCCAAATAATGGATCCGGTTACGGCGTATCAACTGTCTTCGATGATGCGCGGCGTGGTGGCACGCGGCACAGCGGCGGGCACTGTTGGCCAGCTTGGCTTGCCTATTTCGGGCAAAACCGGCACCACAAACGAGGCCAAGGACGCATGGTTCATCGGGTTCACACCCCGCATCGCAGCGGGATGTTACATCGGGTATGACAGCCCGACACCCATGGGGCGCGGTGCATATGGCGGCGCGCTTTGCGGACCGGTTTTTGTTGATTTCATGAAAGCCATGGCTGAAAACCACGGTTCTTAAGAATATCCGCAGCCCGGCGGAACAGTATATGTCAAAAACGACCGGTACACGGGCGAACGCCTGCCCGATGACGCAAGCGGCGAATTTGTTATCACCGAACTTTTCCGCGCTGGCGAAGAACCCGCCTATGGTGCTTATGGTAATTTTGTTGATGGCGGGTTCACAATGGGCCGCGATTTGCTGTTCTTTGGCCGTGGAGAGGCTGACGTGGGCGAAAGCGTAACCATAAACGGT
>CAZSSS010000129.1:0-5455 GCA_964609255.1 uncultured Rhodobacterales bacterium | reverse complement strand
CAATTGTGACCTGACCGTGATGGACGAAAAAATCGTCTCGGATAACGGTGTTACGGTCGTGGGCTATACCGATTTTCCCAGCCGGATGGCATCACAATCCTCAATGCTTTATGCCAATAACATCCGCCATATGCTGGATGACCTGACCCCTGAACAGGATGGAAAACCGCTGCAAAACATGGATGACGACGTCATTCGCAGCGCCACGGTCACCCATAAAGGCGAAATCACCTTTCCGCCGCCGCCCCTGAAAATTCAGGCAATCGCCGCGCAGAAACCCTCCGCACCGGAAAAAACCGCCGCCGAGATCAAGGCCATTGAGGCGCAGGAAATGAAAAAAGCCGGTGCCGACCAGACCAAAATGCTGGTAATCGGAGGCCTGATCATGTGGATTATCGGCATGTATGCGCCCAGCAGTTTCATGCAGCATTTCATCGTTTTTGTGCTGGCGGTGTTCATCGGGTTTCAGGTTATCTGGAATGTCAGCCACGCGCTGCACACGCCCTTGATGGCCATCACAAACGCGATTTCCGGCATTATTATCGTTGGGGCCTTGCTCCAAATCGCAGGTAACGGCTGGTTTGTTGCCATTCTGGCCGGCATTTCCGTTCTTATCGCCACTATCAACATCGTCGGGGGCTTTATGGTCACGCGGCGCATGTTGGCCATGTTTCAGCGCAGTTAAAGGATTGATGATATGAGTTTTGGTTTGGTTCAGGCGTCTTATGTCGCCGCATCGGTTCTTTTCATTCTGGCATTGGGCGGCTTGTCCAATCAGGAAAGCGCCAAGCGTTCAGTCTGGTATGGCATTGTTGGCATGGGCATTGCCGTGGTTGCCACCATTTTGGGGCCACAAGTGCAATCTTATTGGCTGCTGATCCCGATGATCGCCATTGGCGCGGTGCTGGGCACAATGGTGGCCACCCGCGTGCAAATGACCGAAATGCCGCAATTGGTTGCGGCGTTGCACTCGTTTGTTGGCTTGGCGGCGGTGTTTATTGGTCTGAATTCCGAAATCCAGCCCTCGCAGCACATGGCTGATATGGCCGCCGCCGCTGAGATGCTAAGCAGCGGCGGCATCATCCCCCGCGCGCTTGCGGCGCGTGTTGGCCCCGAAATGGCTGAAATCATGCACGAAATCGGCGTGCTGGTCGCCATTCACAAAATCGAGGTCTTCCTCGGGGTGTTTATCGGCGCCATCACCTTTACCGGCTCTATTGTGGCTTACGGCAAACTGGCCGGAAAAATCGACGGCAAAGCCCTAATTCTGCCGGGCCGTCACCTGATGAATATCGCGGGGCTGGTCGCAACATTACTGTTGCTGATCCTGTTTATGAATGGCGCGGGTATCTGGAGTGTGATCCTGATGTTGCTGATCGCCTTTGCCATTGGCGCGCATCTGGTGCTGGCGATTGGTGGCGCAGATATGCCCGTGGTTGTCTCGATGCTGAATTCATATTCCGGTTGGGCCGCCGCCGCGACCGGCTTTTTGCTGGGCAATGATTTGTTGATCGTTGTCGGCGCTTTGGTTGGCTCGTCGGGCGCGATCCTGTCTTACATCATGTGCGTGGCCATGAACCGCAAATTCCTGAGCGTCATCTTGGGCGGCTTCGGCGGCCCCACCGGCCCCGCAATGGAAATTGAAGGTGAGCAAATCGCGATAGACGCTGACGGCGTAGCAACCGCATTGGACGACGCCCAAAGTGTGGTGATCGTGCCGGGTTACGGCATGGCCGTGGCCCAAGCCCAACAAAGCATATCCGAACTAACCAAACGTCTGCGTGCCAAAGGCAAAGAGGTCCGTTTCGCCATCCACCCCGTGGCTGGCCGTTTGCCGGGCCACATGAATGTTCTGCTGGCTGAGGCCAAAGTCCCCTATGATTACGTGCTGGAAATGGACGAAATAAACGATGATTTTCCCAACACAGACGTCGTGATGGTGATCGGCTCCAACGACATCGTAAACCCCGCCGCCCAAGAAGACCCAAACTCCCCCATCGCCGGCATGCCCGTGCTGGAAGTCTGGAAAGCCAAACAGGTTTTTGTAAGCAAACGCGGCCAAGGCACGGGATACTCGGGCATAGAAAACCCACTGTTTTTCAAAGAAAACACGCGGATGTTTTATGGGGATGCCAAGGCCAGTGTGGATGCGTTGTTACAGCGGATAGGGTGAGGAATAGGGCCTACAACATACAGCACCTTTTAACTTGCTTCTAAACTTCGCCTTAGCGTGTCTGCAACAGCAATGGGCAAAAACATTCTTAGCGGGTTTGACTTCAACGGTTGAAAGCCAAATCCGCTATATATTGATACACGGTTTGTAATTTTTTCAGAAGAACCGCAATCTAGGACATCAAGCATAACCACTGCTATTGCCGGTCCCACTTCCGCTGCGCGCGAAATTCTGCAAAGCGCATCAACAATAAGATCGCCACCAATCCCCTTGCCAGAATACCGAACATCACGACCAATAATTGAAATATAGACAGCAGGTATGCTGCCATGTCCTGGCCTTGTACGGGAGTATTTCTTGGGTAATTGCTGATAATCAACTGCATGGGCGTTCATTGCATAAAATCCGGCGACGTTACCGTTATTGTCGGTCATTACATAAACCGTGCAGTTTCGTGCCTTCACCAGTTTATTGGCTGTTTTCTTAAAATAATTATCGACCTGCTCAACACCACAGGTAAACTTATCCCTGTTATGTTTATCAGAATCAAACAACTGTATTGAAAAAACATCTTCGTCAGAGTCAATGAGAAGCCCCTCACCCGAGGCCTCTTCAGTTACTTCAATCACCATCAGAGAGGGCTTGTCCGACTGCGGTAACGCTCTGCGGCAGCGCTCAATGCTTCTGTTGGCTCTGAGCTTGCATCAAGTGCTGCAAAAAATGCCAGATGATCAACAGGTTCAAGGACTGTACGATCGTGTGCAGCAATGGTTCTCTGGGCCTCCCGAAGCGCGGCGCTCATCGTAAAAGATGAGTCATCAACGCCAGAAAGTGCCGCGGCACGTTGAATTGTGGCCTTTATTGATTCTTTGGTTCGGAAATTCATCCTAGACGTGCTTGCTCCTTCGGAGGCACGGGTGCTGTCTTTAAACGCTAGCATGTGATGTTCTCCTTCTTACGGTGTTTCACGGTTTTACACAGTGTTTCACGATTTTGTACGTTAATTTAACGTACGTGTCAACCACCCCCCACCGCACGCACCCCAAACCAGTCGTTAACCAAACCCTGCTAAAACCCTGATTACCGGACAAAGGGCCTTTGGGTCCTTAGGGATATTCGCGTCAGGCATTGACCATTTACGCGCTTAGCGGTCCGATCAATATCAGAGGGCTGGCCCGGCGATTGTTAGCAATGATAACCGGCATGGGGCATGTTGCCCCGTTTAACCGACGCGAAGACGCCCCGCATTTTGCATGCAAATCCCTTGCTGCACCACAGGTTGATGCCCTGATCCGAGGCCAAAACACCGGCAAACCCGCGTTTGGCGGGCGTCAGCCTGCCAGCCAGCCGGGAATTTCGCCAATATCGCGCAAAACCACATCCGCCAGCGGGGCCAGCTCGGCGTGTGTCGCAATACCGGTTAAAACCGCAATGGTTTGCATGCCTGCATTTCGCCCGGATACCAGATCATGCGCACTGTCACCGACCATCGCCACCGTTGCGGGGTTAAGGCCCGTCGCCGCGCAAAACTCGTTTTGCATGCCATTCCCGGGCTTGGCCCCAAAACCGCTGTCGCATCCTGCAATAAAGGCAAAACTATCATGAATTCCTGCGGTTTTTAACTGCACAATTGCGGGTATTTCGTTGTCATTGGTTGCGATTCCCAGCTTTAACCCTGTTGTAATCAACCCGTCAAAAAGCGGCGCTAATGGCAGCACGGGTATCTGTGCGACATGCTCAGATTGTTGCAAAACATGCTCAGACAGGTGATCGCGATTCCAATGTGGCAGCAGCGGCAAGACAATATCCAGAAAATCATCAGCCGTGCCGTGAATCAGGATCGATTCGCCGCCAAACCGGCCGGTAGACAGGTTAAAATGCACCGCGGCGGCCAGTTGTGCGGCCAATGTTTCATCCCCGGCCAAATCCTGCAGCAAATCCGCATACCACGGCCCCCAAGATGATTCGAAATCAAACAGAGTGCCATCTTTGTCAAAAAGTAATCCGTGTATATTTTTGTTCAAGATCCCATTTCTCCCGAAAATGCAAATTTTGCCCGCTGCACGTCTTCGGGGGGGTGGTGAAATGCACTGCTAAAATCCAGAATCATACTGTCATCCAGCAACAAGAAATCTAATAAAAATTCAAGAAATTCAACGTCTTGCACTCGGTCACGCAGGTCGTTCGGTGACGCTCCGCTGGTGTTTAAGAAATGGCCCAACCGCTCGGGGTCCTGTGCTAACCAGCTCAGGGCGTCGATGGCCAGCCGTTCGGCGTGTTCTTTGTTCATTCCACTTTTTCCCTAAAAATGAAGGTTTCGTTAACCCTTTTGGTTCAGATTAAGGCGTGAATTTATGTGCGTTTAAAGAGGTAAATCATGCCCGGCCGAATTTTAGTAGTCGATGATGTAGCAACTAACCGGCTTATCCTCAAAGCAAAACTTGCAACTGCGTATTATGACGTGTTGGAGGCTGACTGCGGCATGGCTGCCTTGGAGGTCGCGCAGCGTGAATTGCCCGACGTAATTCTTTTGGATGTGATGATGCCCGATATCGACGGGTTTGAAGTATGCACAAAACTAAAATCTGACCCTGAGACCTCTCATATTCCGGTGGTGATGGTCACCGCCATGAACACGGCTGAGGAACGCATTCAGGGGCTGAATGCCGGCGCAGATGATTTTTTGACCAAACCGATCAATGATCTGGCCCTGTTTGCGCGGGTTCGTAACCTGATGCGGGTCAAAATGATGTTTGATGAACTGCGGATGCGCGATTCTACCTCCCATGAAATGGGGTTAAGCGACTTTCTTGAATCGCTTGAGGGGGATGACGGGGGTCAGGAAACTGTCATGCTTTCCCCCCCAAGTTATGAGGTTGGTTTAAGCTGGGAAAAAGCCATCCTTGAAACATTGGACGTGCAGGTGATCGGCACCGGAAGCGAACGTGAGGCGCTCAATCTTTCCAGTTTGGAATTGCCGGATGCATATGTGGTCAGCCAAACCCTGATGGAGGATGGTGACGGCCTGCGTCTGGTGTCGGGTTTGCGTTCAAAACCTGAAACCCGTCAGGCTGCAATTCTGTTTATTGTCAATGACGGCACCGTGGAAACCGCGGCGCGGGGGCTGGATTTGGGCGCAAGCGATTATATAATGGCGCCGATTGACCCGCATGAACTTGTTGTCCGGCTCCGCTCTCAGCTACGCCGCAAAAAATATTCCGACCGGCTGCGCTCCAACATGCGTGACGGGTTGAAAATGGCGGTTATCGACCCGCTGACGGG
>CAZSSS010000128.1:0-5464 GCA_964609255.1 uncultured Rhodobacterales bacterium | reverse complement strand
GCCTTGGGGGTTTGGGCTGCACATGATGTGGCAGCTAAAAAAGCTGGATATCACCGACCCGGAAACCTGCATGCGTGTTTTTCGCTCAAACCGCGATGCCGGGCTTATTGCTGCCTTTTTACTGGCCATTGCTGCGTTGATCTGAACCACAACAAGGCCTTGCCTCGACTGCAGTGATCGCATAGTTTCCGGCAACCTTTCGAAAGCCAAATATGCGCCTGCCTGCCCTCATTTTTGCCCTTGCCTGCCTTTTGGCGGGAACCGGCCTTGGGTGGCTTGTGGCGTCGCGAACCATTAACTGGGTTGAAGCAGCCCAAACCGCAGAGTTGCAGCAATCCATGTATGCCGGTGGCATCGTTTGGGCGGGCATAACCGCAGACGGGTTCGCCATAACCCTGAGCGGCGAAGCACCAGATACCAACCAACAGGACCGCGCAATTAACATCGCGACAATGATTGTCGGGGGGGATCTGGTTAATAGAACAACCGTTGCAGAACCTGCTGTTATTGCAAAAGAGCCCATCCAGCCCATGGTTGAAATAATGCGAAATGGCGCAGATATTTCCCTGATTGGGAGGTTACCACCGGGGCCGGGCCGCAGGTCTTTGGACACCGCATTGGCGTCACTTGATCTGGGAAAACCGGTCATTGATATTTCGGAAATCTATGCCGACCCGTTGCCCGATGGCTGGTCCTCGGCGCTTGATTTTGGCGCCAGAATTTTATCACAAACCAATCGGGCAATTATCACGGTTACACCGGGTCAGGTGGTGGTAGAGGCCGTTGCAATTTCGGCAAATTCACAGGACGGGTTAAATGAGCTGTTGCAAAATATCCGGCCAAAGGACGTGGCGCTTCTTGTCACGATTATTGCACCGCGACCGGTCATTGCCCCGTATCAATTTTCGCTTGATATTGCCAACCCGACCAGCGCGGTTTGCGCCGCCCAATCCGAAGCAGAAGCAGCCCGTATTATCCAATATGTCAAACCGGTGGCCTTGCCGGAATTCACCTGCCAAATCGGTATTGGCGCGCCGTCGCTTGACTGGGGGCAAGTGGTTATTGATACGCTTGATACCTTGTTCGCCCTGCAAGGAGGGAGCCTGTTGATCGATGGGTCCGATATCTCAATTGTTGCGCCGCTGGGCACCGAAAAACAAATGATGGATGGTGTCACGCAAAACCTGCGCGCCAAATTACCGGATGTATATTCCTTGCACACAACCCTGCCCGCATCGCTGCAAAACCCGCAGGAGAACGACCTTGTTATGCCCGCAATATTTGATATTTCGTTGTCAAATGAGGGCTTTGTAACCATATCCGGCACGCTCAAAGATGACCTGACCCGGGATGTTGTCATCCGTTATGCTGAATCAAAGTTTGGTTATAATCTGGTTGAGATGAATTATTCCGATCAGGCCGAATTGCCCGAAGGCTGGCAAAAACGGGTTTTTGCTGCGGTTGAGGTTTTGGCGCTTTTGGAAAGTGGCACATTGCTGATGACCCCGGAAACAATAGCCGTTGCGGGCATAGCGGCTTTTGAAGCCCCCGAAGACGAGATCGCCAAACTGCTGTTGGCCGCGCTTGGCCAAGACGCGCAATTTGAACTGGACCTAACCTATGAGCCACCCAAAACCGAGGCTTTGAACAATCTTGATCCACGGATATGCGCGGCACGCGTGACAACGATATTGGGCGACAATCAAATATCCTTTGCGCCATCCAGCGCGGTGATTGAGGAATCAAGCAAACCGACAATCGAAGCCATCACTGCAATTCTTGCCAATTGCCGCAATGCCGCATTCGAAATCGGAGGCCATACCGATAGTCAGGGGCGCGAAGAAATGAACCGGGCCTTGTCACAATCACGCGCTGACGCGGTTCTGGACGCCATGCTGGCGCAAAACCTGTTGATCGGAACCGTTACAGCGGTTGGTTATGGTGAGGCAGAACCGATCGCTGGAAATGAAACCGAAGAAGGTCGCGCGGCAAACCGGCGGATCGTCATTAACCTGATCCGCAATTCTGAGCAGGACCACCCTGAGGAGACAACCGATGAACAGAACTGACCTGACACTTATAATCGTCAGCTCCATAATTGTGGCAATGGTGCTGGGCTGGTGCGCGCACTGGATGTTTAACCGGCTTAACCATGCACCCCACCCCCCCGAATTTGGCGATGACGAAGACCCGTTATTGCTGGCCCAGTCAGCCCGCGAAACTGCGGAAACAGAACTGGCCCGCATACGTTCAGAATATACCAGCGAATACAACCAACTAAAGGCAGAGCTGGACGCCACCATGGATGGTCTTGGGTTGGCGCGGCAAAAATCTGACGCATTACAAACCGAAATTGACACATTAAAAGCCGAAGCTGCCCCCGAAAACTAGGCCACCGCTGGCAATACGGCTCCCGCAGTCCGACGGCATTATTGCTGGCGCAATAAGCCCTCTGCCTTTTGGGCATGGCCTCACTGCGTTCGGTTTTGGCTCACCACTTGTTTATGGCATCCTTGTCTTTCTCACGCGCATCCACCCATTGGCCACCCGAAGCACCGGTTTCTTTCTTCCAGAACGGCGCGCGGGATTTCAGGAAATCCATGATAAATTGCGCTGATTCAAAGGCCGCATGACGGTGGGGAGAAGCAGTTACAACCAGAACAATATTTGCGCCGGCTTTTAGGGGGCCATAACGATGGATAATCAGGCTGGCCTGCAAATCCCAACGGGTGTTGGCCTCTGCCTCGATCTTTTCAAGGGCTTTTTCGGTCATGCCGGGGTAATGCTCCAGCTCCAGCACCGCCACCTGATTTTCGCCAGACATATCGCGGACCAAGCCGCTGAATGTTACCAACGCGCCAATATCTGAGCGGCCATTGGTCAAGGCGGCGATCTCCGAACCGATGTCAAAATCCTCGGATTGCACGCGCACCACCATATTAGCCGCCTGTCATTGGTGGAAAAAATGCTATTTCGCGCGCACCCTTAAGCGGGGCGTCAAGGCTGACAAGCTCTTGGTCTACCGCAATTTTTACCGAGGCCATATCTGAAAATGCCAGCGCATAGCGTTCTTCGCGCCCGCGCAATTCCTCAACCAGATCGGCCACGGTTCTTGCATTGGTTTCAATCTGTTCTTTTGGCAGGCCGATGCGTTCGCGTAGCCATGCAAAATAAAGAACCTGCATTAATCTTCCTTTAGCATTGGCAGGGCTTTGCGGAAATAGTCAAAGCCGGTGATGAAGGTTAATATTGCGGCTATCCACAATAGCCAGCTGCCTATCAGCACTGACCAATCAAACCCGGGAATGATCCAACGTAAGCCAAATCTGTCCTCGATCTCGCCATCCAGAATACCGATCAAAATTTCGGTGTTCATGCCCGATGACAGCGCCCAATAATAATGGCCAAACAGGAACGAGGCCAAAATTACAGTTATCGCCACCATTTGCGCCGCCGTTTTCCATTTTGCCAGCTTGGTAACTTTCAAAGTATTTGCACGATCCCCAAGAAATTCCCGCAGACCAGCGACAAATACTTCGCGAAAAATGATCAGGATAATCGGCAAAAGCATGGTTAAATTAGAATATCCCGGAATAAATTGAGACCGTATCCCGACAACCAAAAGCGCAATCATTACCATTGCTTTGTCAGCGATAGGGTCCAGCATCCGACCAAATGCGGTCACTTGCCACCATTTTCGGGCCAGATAGCCATCCACATAATCAGTCAAAGCAGCAACAACAAACAGCGAAAGGGCGATCCAGTCAGCATAAGGCGTTGGAAAAACCACATAAACAACGCCAACCGCAGGTGCCGCAATCAGGCGGAAAACCGTGAGGATATTAGGTATATTCAAAGCCGTGCCCCTTTGTTTTGCACTTTATCACCCATTGTCGTGAAAATATCCATAGATGGTTTCAGCCATCGCATCAGAAATGCCGTCCACCAGTTTTAAATCGGCCAATCCAGCGCGAGACGCGGCCTTGGCTGATCCGAAATGCTGCAATAACGCACGTTTGCGGGTGGCACCGACGCCCGGCACGCCATCAAGCGGCGTGGTTGTGAATGATTTGGCGCGTTTGGCGCGGTGGGTGCCGATGGCAAAACGGTGGGCCTCATCGCGCAAGCGTTGCACAAAATACAACACCGGATCCCTGTGCGGCAGGGAAAACGGACGTTGGCCGGAGCGGTGGAATTCTTCTTTGCCCGCGTCACGCTCAACACCTTTGGCGACACCGATAACAGCCATATCAGTTATTCCCAGCCCCCCTAGAACAGCCATCACCGCTGAAAGCTGCCCCGCGCCGCCATCAATCAACAAAAGATCGGGCCAGTTTTCGGATTTACGCCCCGGATCTTCTTTTACAAGACGCAAAAACCGCCGCGTTAATACTTCTTTCATCATGCCAAAATCATCACCCGGTGCGATAGTTTTGTCTTTGATGTTAAACTTGCGATACGCCGATTTTATCCAGCCCTCTGGCCCTGAAACCACCATGCCGCCCACCGCGTTTGTGCCGCTGATATGGGAATTGTCGTATATTTCAATGCGCTGCGGCGGAGCTGTTAAATCAAACGCTTTTGCCAACCCATCCAGCAATTTTGACTGGCTGGCGGTTTCTGCCATTCTTCGGGCCAAGGCCTCTCGAGCATTACGTAATGCGTTGACAACAAGCAGTTTTTTCTCACCGCGTTCCGGTGTTAACAGAGAAACCTTGTTGCCACGTTGGGCGGTCAGTGCCGATGCCAGCAAGTCAGGGTTTTCGACTTGCTCGGACATTAGAATCAGTTTTGGCGGCATTTTATTGCTGTAAAACTGCACCAGAAATGCCTCAAGAATTTCAGCGGTGTCAGCAGACCCGCCGGTGCGTGGATAATAGGCGCGATTGCCCCAGTTTTGATTGGAGCGGATGAAAAACACCTGAACGCAGGCCTGCCCGCCATCTTGGTGCAGGGCAACGATATCGGCCTCCTCTACGCCTTGCGGATTAACCCCCTGAGAGGTCTGAACCTGCGCCATCGCGCTGATACGATCGCGCAGGCTGGCGGCGCGTTCAAATTCCAGCGCAGTGCTGGCCGCGCTCATTTCCTCAACCAGTTTGGCCTGAATGCGGGTTGATTTCCCCGATAGAAACGCCGTGGCGTCATCAACAAGCGCCGCGTATTCCGGCGCAGAAATATGCCCCACGCACGGCCCGCAACAGCGTTTGATCTGATATTGCAGACAGGCCCGGGTGCGGCCCTCAAACATCGAATCTGAACAATCTCGCAGCAAAAAAACCCGCTGCAACTGCGCCAAGGTGCGGTTAACAGCAGTGCCTGAGGCAAACGGCCCATAATACGTGCCTTTGATCCGGCGCGCGCCGCGATGTTTTTTGATCTGCGGAAAATCATGATCGCCGGTCACCAGAATGTTGGGAAACGATTTGTCGTCGCGCAGCAACACGTTGTAACGCGGCTTAAG
>CAZSSS010000127.1:0-5473 GCA_964609255.1 uncultured Rhodobacterales bacterium | reverse complement strand
TTATGCTAAGTTGACGCGCCAGATTTTGGCGGTGCATTTGCAAAGACCACAAAACAAGACCAAGCAACATCAAAAGCATTGCGCTTAGTATGCTCCGCGATCTTGCCTTGGCAATAACAGGTTTCAGGTCCATTAAAATATGGGCTTTCATGCCAATGACCGGCAAGGGTTGATCAACAAGAAGGGCCGCGCGGGGAATATCGGCTTGTCCTGATATATGCCAAATCATCCGGCCAAATTTTATTTCCGGGTCGGGATCCTCCAGCTTTTTAAGCGAGGCGCTGGCATAACGGCTTTCCAAAAGGGACCCAAGGGTTGCGGCATCCGGGTTCCCCAGAACCCGCAAAATCAAGCTGTCACGGTTTGCCACAAAGATCACGTTATTCCTGTCGGAAAAAAACACAATTTCCGGGTCGCCGCGCCAAAATGACTCCAGTGCTTCCAGATCGCTGTTGATAATCAATGCGCCAATGATGTTGCTTTGATTATCACGAACCGCGCTGGCAAACATAAAACCCCTTGGTGCGTTTTCGTTTTGCTGGGCATGATAAAAACCAAGCGCGCCGTTCATGGCACGGCGAAAATCCGGGCGATCTGCGATGGATCGGGGGGCCATGAATTTTTGTTCGGACCGCACAGAGCTGGCAATAATATTCCCCGAGGCATCCGCCAGTAAAATATGCTGGGCGCCGGTCATGTCCGCCAGTGATTGAAGGCGCAGGAGCAACGCATCATCTGTTTGCGCAGCCAATAATGCATTTACAAAAATATCGTCGCTTGCCAGTGCGACGGGCAGTATCCGATACCGTTGCAGCAACCCAACCAGCCGGTCAGAAGCAAGGGAAAGATTTGCGCGGCCCTGATATTCCAGTTGATCCAGAGCGCTGACATATGTCCATCTCCAGACGCCAAAAATCACGGTGCCGCAGCACAGAAGGATGCCAAGCACCGCTGCGCCATGTCGAAATGTCATTGTTCACCCGCTGATAACTTATCGGTAATTTAGCCTTAGAATTTGATGGCTGCAATGGGGGGCATAACCAGAAAGCAGGATTTCTGGCCGTAATATTTGATTTCAAAAGCCATAATCTATCTGATAAACTATAATTATCTTGTCTTTGGAAGTTGCTTGGCAGATATAGCTTTTTAACAACCAGCAGGGTTTTTTCATGTCAAAAAATATGCCGATTATATTCATCATTGTAACGGTGATGCTGGATTCAATTGGCATAGGTTTGATCATGCCGGTTCTGCCTAAAATGTTGCAATCCATTACCGGTGAAACCTTGTCGCAGACCTCGATCTGGATCGGGCTTTTGGCCTTTACGTATGCGTCTATGCAGTTCCTGTTTGGGCCGACCATTGGCAATTTGTCAGACCGGTTCGGGCGGCGGCCGATATTGTTAAGCGCGCTTATGTTAATGTCGTTCAGCCATCTTATGTTTGGCCTTGCCCAATCCATTTGGTTGCTGTTTGTTGCGCGGATAATCACCGGTATTACCGGTGCTACATTTTCTACAGCCAACGCTTATATGGCTGATATTACAGCGCCGGAAAAACGTGCCGCCAGTTTTGGGCTGGTTGGCGCAGGGTTTGGCATTGGGTTTGTTATTGGCCCCGCGATTGGCGGAATATTGGGGGAGCTTGGCCCCCGCGCGCCCTTTTTCGCCGCCTCTGCGGTGGCCTTTCTGAATGCCTCAATGGGGTATTTTACCCTGCCCGAAACGCTGCCAAAAGATAAACGCCGCAAATTTGAATTTTCGCGCTGCAACCCGCTTCGAGCTATTATGCGGCTGCGCAATGTCCCCGGGATCGGTGGCATGATTGTCGTGTTATTTTTGTTTAGCGTCGGGCAGAATGTTTATCCATCAGTCTGGTCGGTATTTACGCAAGAACGGTTCAATTTTTCGGTAGGCATGGTTGGCATTAGTCTGGCAATTTTCGGCCTGTGCATGGCATTGGTGCAAGGAGGGTTGATCCGCATAGTCATCCCGCGCTTTGGCGAATGGCGCGTCGCACGCACAGGGCTGGCGATCAATGCCATAATATTGATGGTCACTGCAATGATATCATCGCAGGTTTTGTTGTTTGTTTTGATGCCGGTTATGGCGCTTGGGGTCATTGCCTCCCCGGCTATTCAAGGATTGATGTCCAAGGAAATATCCGCAGATAAACAAGGTGAGTTGCAAGGGGTCTTGGCCTCGGTTCAAGGGTTGGCGATGGTAATCAGCCCGTTATTGATGACGTTTTTGTTCCGGGCATTTACCGCAGATTGGGCACCGGTTTATGCACCGGGTGCGCCATTTGCAGCGGCAGGGTTGTTGGCGTTAACAGCGTTCATTTTACTGTCGCGATTGCGCAAATAAAAAGGCCCGCACGGGTGGCGGGCCTTGGTGATTGATTTACGCAAGGTTTAGTTGGGTAATTCGCCGGTGATACCTTCGACGTAAAAATTCAGACCAGCCAATGTGCCATCATCCGCGATCTCGCCCTCGGCCAACCAAACGGAACCGTCTTGTTTGTTGATCGGGCCGGTGAAAGGATGCAACGTGCCAGCGGCAATTGCATCTGCCGCAGCTTGGGCTTCGGCCTGAACATCGGCTGGAATGCGGTCTGAAAATGCACCGATTTCAACCATGCCCGGCGCGATACCGTCCCATGTTGCTGTGCTTTCCCATGTGCCATCCATAACGGCCTGAACCCGTTCAATGTAATACGGGCCCCAGTTGTCGATGATTGATGACAAACGCGCGGTTGGGCCAAATGCCATCATGTCAGATGCCTGACCAAAGGCAAAAATGCCTTTTTCTTCGGCAATTGTCATCGCGGCCGGGCTGTCTGTGTGTTGCATAATCACGTCAACGCCTTGCTCGATCAGCGCATTGGCTGCATCGGCTTCTTTGCCGGGATCAAACCATGTATAAACCCAAACAACCTTGAATTCCACATCGGGGTTAACCGATTTGGCTGCCAGATATGCCGCGTTGATGCCGCGCACAACTTCGGGGATTGGGAAAGACGCGATGTAACCAACTTTGTTGGTTTCGGTCATGCGCCCGGCGATCAGGCCAATGACGTGGCGGCCCTCATAAAACCGTGCGGAATATGTGGAAACATTATCAGCCTGTTTGTATCCGGTGGCATGTTCAAAAGCCACATCGGGGAAATTGGCCGCAACATTGATGGTTGGGTCCATATAGCCAAACGAGGTGGTGAAAATGATGTCCACACCCGACCGGGCCATTTGGGTCATGACACGTTCTGCGTCGGCGCCCTCTGGCACGGATTCGACGAACAGGGTTTCGACGTCATCGCCAAAATGGGCTTCGACCTCAAGACGGCCTTGGTCATGCTCATATGACCAACCCAAATCGCCCACAGGGCCAACATAGATAAAGCCTGCTTTGACGGTATCCGAAGCTGTTTCTGTGGTTTTCTGGCCGTTCCAGTAAAAATATCCCCCTGCGGCGATAGCGGCAAGAACCATCACGCCAACCAGTATTTTCATATTTTTCATTTCATTCTCCGAGTTAAGGTTATTTGGCCTCAGTGTGAGGCGTGGAAAGAACGGCCCAAACAGGCCGGCGCATTAAGGCTGGCGCGTTTGCGATCAGCTGACATAATAACCAGAACGACAATTGTTACAACATAGTGTGTCATAGAAAGATAAGCGGCCGAAATGGATATGCCCAACGCCTGAAGGCTGATTTGCAAAATGGTGATACCACCAAACAGATAAGCGCCCAGAATAACCCGCCACGGCTTCCATGAGGCAAAGACCACAATCGCCAGCGCGATCCAGCCAGACCCGGCGGTGATGTTCTGGGTCCAGAACGGAACCCTGATCAAACTGATATAAGCCCCGCCTAGCCCGGCGCAGGCGCCGCCAAACATAATGGCACCAAAACGGATCATGACAACATTATAACCCAACGAATGCGCGGCATCATGGTTTTCGCCACAAGCGCGCAAAATCAATCCGGCACGGGTTCGGTTTAAGAAATACCAAACGCAGAAAACCAGAAAGACTGAGAAATAAATGACCGGGTTATAGCTGAAAAGCAATTCACCGACGATCGGAAGATCACTGATCCCCGGAATGTTTAATGACGGGGTCGACGGGGGCAAAATGCCCTCAAAACCATCGCCTAACAAGGCGGCTAAACCAACGCCAAAAAGCGTTAGCGCCAGCCCGGTTGCAACTTGGTTTGCCAATAAAAACTGGGTCAATACCGCAAAAATAACCGAAACCGCAGCGCCACAAGCAATGGCCATTAACATGCCCAGATAGGGCGAGTCTGTCTTTACGGCAATAATAAATCCGGTTGCAGCCCCGATAATCATCATGCCCTCAACGCCAAGGTTCAGCACACCGGATTTTTCAACAACCAGTTCGCCCAATGCGGCCAGAATAATCGGAGTAGCTGCCCCGACCAGCAAAACGATCATCCCAATCGGGTTTAAGGAATAAAAATCCATTATAGGCTCCTTTTGGTGTAACGCAGCTGGTAATTAACAAAAACTTCTGCACCCAGAAGAATAAAAAGCATGATGCCTTGAAAAACCAGCACAGCGGCGGTTGGCAGATGCAAAAACAGTTTTGCATTATCGCCGCCAATCAATGTGCCCGCTAAAATAACGCCCGCCAGCAAAATGCCAATTGGGTGTAATCGCCCAAGAAAGGCCACAATAATGGCGGTAAACCCATACCCGACCGAGAAATTAGTGGTGAGAACCCCTGCCGGTCCCGTCAGTTCAAACATCCCCGCCAGCCCGGCCAGCGCACCGGAAAAGCCAAGACAAATGGCAATGATAACCGATGGATTCACCCCAGAGAACCGCGCCGCACGCGGTGACTCTCCGGTGAGCTTTATGTTAAACCCGAGCATGTGTTTTTGCAGCAATATCAGCGCTAATGCCAACACAATAAGCGAAACAAGGCCGCCAACATGCAGGCCCAGCGGTTCAAAAACCATCGGCAGATCGGTCGCGTCATTATAGCCAAAATTCCGGCTCTGGGATTGGTTGAAACCGTCGGGGTCTTTCATTGGGCCAATCACCATGCCCGCAAGGAAATTTTGCGCGACATAGACCAGCATCAAGGACACCAAAATCTCGTTGGCGTTAAATTTGATCTTTAACAGCGCCGGAATCATGGCCCACAGAATGCCGCCAACCGCGCCAGCGAGGGCCATCAGCGGCAAGATCCAGATGCCGCTTTGCCCCCAAAACATCAACCCGACCGCACCGCTGGCAATCGCGCCCATCACAAATTGGCCCTCAGCGCCGATATTCCACACGCCAGCGCGAAACCCAAGCGAAAGTCCGGTCGCGATTAAAATAAGCGGGGCGGCTTTTTTGAATAATTCCAATAGGTTATAGCGATCGTAAAAGGGTTCAAAAAAGATCATTTTTATGGCGGCAAACGGGTTAATACCCAGCGCGGCAAATAACGCCCCGCCGATGATCATTG
>CAZSSS010000126.1:0-5479 GCA_964609255.1 uncultured Rhodobacterales bacterium | reverse complement strand
GCGCCCCGAGCGGTCATGGCCTCGCTTCGCTCGGCCTTTCTTTTGAGTGTTGTTCAATGGCTGGTATAGGCCCTTGAGTTTTTTGGAGGCCGAGATTAGCCTCGGTTTTCAGGTGGCTAACAGCGCTGCGCGTAATTCACGCAGCAATGGAAGCACGGCCCGGATTTTGTCTGGTCCCAGCTTTTCAATCACGTCTTGAAACACCGGATCAATCGCCGTGACAGCCGCGTCGCGCGCGGTTTGGCCCGCCGGGCTGATGCTGATGAATTTGCGCCGCGCGTCGTCCCAGTCGGGGCGCACATGCACAAAACCCGATGCTGACAACCGCGAAATCGTATTGGTCATCGCGCCTTTGGTCACATGGAAAATCCGCGCGAGCTGGGCCGGCGTTTTCTCGCCTCCTAAATGTGAAAAATAGTTCAGTACTGAAAAATGCGACACTTCCATTCCCTTGGGAAGAGCGGCTTTCAGGCGGCTTCGGGCGGCTTGGTCTACGGTGGCGATTTCGCTAAACAGCATAATCGCGAGCGGGTCATTCTTGACTGTCATCTAGTGTAAAACCTCGGTCATGGGTCAGGGCCGGAATTTTGCCCCGTGCTTCGTTAACAAGGTTAAGATCAAGATCGACAAAAGTCACGCCCGGTGTTGTGCCAGCTTGTGCAATGACCCGCCCCCAAGGGTCAACCGCGATGCTGTGGCCAAAGGTTTTTCGCCCCTGTGCATGGGTACCGCATTGCGCTGGCGCCAAAATAAAGCATCCGGTTTCAATGGCGCGGGCACGCAGCAAAACGCCCCAGTGGGCTTTGCCCGTGGGCACTGTGAATGCCGCCGGGGACGTGATTATTTTTGCACCCGCCTTGGCCAATTCACGGTGCAGATGACCAAATCGCAGGTCATAACAAATGGTCAGGCCCAGCTTGCCAAAATCTGTTTTGGCAATAACAGCCCGGTTTCCGGGCCGGAATTGCGCGGATTCCAAATACTTTTCTCCAGCGCCAAGCTGCACATCAAACATATGGATTTTATCATACCACGCAGCAATATCGCCAGTTGGCCCCACCAGAAAAGAACGGTTGGCAAAGCGTCCATCCGCATCATCGGTTTTCAGAATCAATGACCCGATCAGCAGCCAGACGGACAGTTCTTTTGCAACACAGCGCAGCCGCGCCAGCGTTTGGTCCAGTTCTTCCAGCCGTAAAACATTGTTTTGATGGCTGCGGGATTTTGAAATAATATTGCTGGCTTCGGGGGTGGCAATCAGGGTTGCGCCGCCTTTATGGGCCTCGCGGATATATGCCTCGATCAGCTTCAGATTGGCCGCCGGATCATCGCAGGAATTTAGCTGGACAAGAGCAGCGCGCAGGATCATGCCGCCAGCATTTCATCCAGTTTATCGTCCATTTCAAGTTCGGCAAGGTCATCGAACCCGCCCACATGCTGGCCGCCAATAAATATCTGCGGCACAGAGCTGCGCCCGCCGGCCCGTTTTGACATCTCGGATCGTTTGGCGGGGTTGGTCAGCACGTTGGTTTCCTCAAATGCGACGCCTTTTTTGTTCAAAAGATTTTTGGCAGCATGGCAATAACCACAAAGCGGAGAGCTATAGATTTCGACTTTTTTCATCGGATGGCCTCATAAATTCGTTTACACGAATATAGCGAGGTTAGCCGCCACGTTCAACACGTGCCAGCACGCATACATCAACATTTTCCGCCCCGGCAGCAAAAAGCGTTTCTGCGCAGGCCGACAATGTTGCGCCCGTGGTCATTACGTCATCGACCAACAGCACCGATTTTTGTGCAACCTTGGCGTGGTGGCGCTTTGACATCACAAATGCACCACGTTGGTTCTCCATGCGCTCAACCCGGTTTAACCCGTCTTGCGACGGGGTGTGGCGCTGACGCAAAAGCAGGTCGGGAATGTTAAGATTGCCCGATTGCCGGGCCAAATGCCGCGATAATTCTGCTGACTGGTTGAATTTGCGTTTCAGTAAACGCCAGCGGTGCAAGGGAACCGGGGCGATAATATCAGCACGTTTCAGCAAATCTCGGGCGGGGTTCAGCATCCAGCCTGCCAATGCCGGGGCCAGATCCAGCCGGTCACCGTGTTTCAGCGCCAACACCATTTTGCGCCCGCCAGCATCGTATTGCACCGCTGCGGCGCCACGGTTCCAAGCGGGGGGGAAGCTCAGGCAACTGTCGCAAAGCAGGTCGCTGCCTTCGCCGGGCAGGGGTGATCCGCAACTATGGCAGGCGGTTCCGGCAATAAAACTGGTTTGCACCCAGCATGCCGGGCATAATCCATGCGGCGCATCGGTATAGATTTCGCAACTCATGCAGCGCGCTGGGTATACAATATCTGCCGCAATCGCCATCAGTTTACCCAGCGCCCCCTTTTGATTTCGCGATGGGGCGGCTATATCAACCTTGTTGAGGGATTTATTGAATGCAAACATCGCAAAACCTTTTTGATCAAAGCAGTAGGGCACACCATCGCCAACGCGCACAGCAAGGTGATGTGGCAACCTTTTTGCATCAAGAAGCTGCTGTCCAGATTTCAGAAAGACTGCAAGAGATTAAGAAATCGTTTACCAATCCGGCTTTTGTCGGTTGGCTGCCCAAAGTCTGGAGTGCCGCCATCGGCCCGATGGACTGCGTTGAAGATACCGAAACCTTGCCCCTGAAACCGCAAGCTTATGACCTGTTGATCCATGGTCTGTGTTTACACAATGCCAATGATCCTGTTGGCCAACTTGTGCAGGCAAGGCGCAGTTTGTTGCCCGACGGGCTGATGATTGCGGCCATGTTTGGCGGGCAAACCCTGCATGAATTACGGGCAAGTCTGGCTGAGGCCGAAGCCGAGGTTGAGGGAGGGATTTCACCGCGCATCACACCGATGGGCGAAATTCGAGACCTTGGCGGTTTGATCGAACGCGCGGGGCTGGCATTGCCGGTGGCTGACAGTCAAAAGCTGACGGCGACCTATGCTTCGCCACTGCATTTGATGCGGGAATTACGGAATATGGGCGAAGGGAACACGCTGATTGGGCGGCGAAAAACCTTTACGCGCCGGGCGACCTTGTTGCGCGCCGCCAAGATTTATACCGATAATTTTGCACTGGCCGATGGGCGCATTCCTGCAACATTTGAGATTGTCTTCTTGACGGGATGGGCACCATCTGCGACGCAACCAAAACCGCTAAAGCCCGGCTCGGCCACTGCACGGCTGGCGGATGTTCTTAATATTAAGGAATACTGATGGATCGTTTGCATTTCGCCCCCAAAGATCACGTTGCACAAAAACCTGCCAAAATTGGTGTTTTGCTGGCAAATCTGGGCACACCTGACGCCACAAGCTATTGGCCCATGCGGCGCTATTTAAGCGAATTTCTGTCGGATCAGCGGGTGATTGATGCGCCAAAATGGAAATGGCAACCGATATTGCAGCTTATCATCCTGACCCGACGTCCTTTTGCCTCAGGCAAGGCATATAAAAGCATCTGGAACAATCAGGCCAATGAAAGCCCGCTTTTGACCATTACCAAAGCGCAAACCGCTGCGATTGCGGCAAAGATGGCTGATAAGCATGGCGATGATGTGATTGTTGATTTTTGCATGCGCTATGGCAACCCGTCTGTTGATGCCAGCATTCGCCGCCTAAAAGACCAAGGCTGTGAGCGTATATTGTTTTTCCCTCTTTACCCGCAATATGCCGCGCCCACCACCGCCACGGCCAATGATCATGCGTTTCGCACCCTGATGAAAATGAACTGGCAACCGGCCATTCGCACGGTTCCGGCCTATTTTGATAATCCGGCCTATGTCAAATCCTTGGCCAACTCGGTGCGCGAGGGATACGCAGCCGCCAAAACCAGACCTGAAAAACTGGTTGTATCCTATCACGGTGTGCCGGAACGCTATCTGCTGGAGGGTGACCCCTATTATTGCCAATGCATCAAATCCACGCGCTTGTTGCGCGAAGAACTGGGCTGGGAGGAGGCCGAAATATGCTCGGCATTCCAATCAAAATTCGGCCCTACCAAATGGGTCGGGCCAGCCACGGTGGACCATGTGGCCGAACTGGCAAAAGCAGGCACCAAGAATATCGCGGTGATTGCACCGGCATTTTCGGCTGATTGCATCGAGACGCTGGAGGAGATCAACGAGGAAATCCGCGAAAGTTTTGTAACGGCTGGTGGCAGTGAATTCAGCTATTTCCCTTGCCTCAATGATCGCGATGACCATATTGAGGCCCTGTGCGGCATAATTTACACCGAGCTTTCGGGCTGGATTTAAGGAAAACCAATGCTAAAATATATTCTGGGTTTGGCGGCAATTCTTGCGGGCCTCTATTTTTACCCACAAATCGCCAGCAGCACCGGCGGGCCATGTGCGGCGCTGGAGACAAAAATGATTGCAGAATTACCAGCACCGGTTAACGGAAATTCACCTTTTGCCATTTTTGCGGATGTCATGACCAATTTCACCCAAGGCGAAGTTGGCGAAGCTATGGTTGCCAATAAATATCCAAATCTGCCAGAGCCGCTGGGCTGCGTGATCGGATATTATACATTCGACAAAGACGATATCGAATTTTGAAAACAGCCCGCCCCCCAAGATAAGGGGGCGGGCTGCAATTATTGCGTTTGCGCGTCTTAACGGGCGCGAACGTAGCGGGTAACCGACAGGCGCACCGGTTTGGACTGGTCGCCTTCTTCAAACCCATAAAGCTGAATAGCAATCAGATAACGCCCCGGGAATAATTCCCGTGCGATCTGGCTGTCAACGCCGGTGCCGCTGTCATCATTATAATCCAGCTGTTCGCCACGATCAGAGAACAGATACATTTTTGAATCAGCGCCGCCATTGCCAAAGCCCTGAAGCAGCATCAACGATGGTTCCTGAATTTCGAACGAAACCCAGCGGGCTACGGCACCAACCAGAACATCGCCCGAGAACGACGTTGTAACGACGCCGATATTGTCAATCGGGTGGGTGCCACCAATGGGGGGCGCGGCCTCAGCGGAATCGTAACGCGCGGTCAAAAATGCCTGCTCATCAAATTCTGAGACATTCAGCTCAATCGGCAAAGATCCGTCCGATAATGCACTGACCGCAACGCAATATTCGCCGGGGTTTAGCGCAGTTTGAAGATCAATCTGCGCATTCAGCCCATCATAATCGTCGTTCTCTGCAACCAGATTACCCGTCGCGTCATAAAGACGTAAGACCGGATCGGCATCAGGGTTATTGGCGCTTATGGTCAACGCCAGCGGTGTTCCAATGGTGAAACGATGATAGCTTATGTCGCCAGTGCGGCTAATGCTCAGCATATTGCCATTGGCAACTGCATCGTTCAGCACACCAAATGCAAGCGCGGTTGCCGGTGTGGATGCGACGCACGGATCAGACGCGCTGCCGCCGCCGCCGCCATTTGAAACGCCCGACGTAATTGGTTCATGTTCCAATCGGCCAAGCTG
>CAZSSS010000125.1:0-5489 GCA_964609255.1 uncultured Rhodobacterales bacterium | reverse complement strand
TGCCCCTTGAACTGACCCAAAAAAATGCGCGGATCATTTGTGAACTGGCCGGGCGGCCGGATATAAAAGTATGTGTCGGGGCGGGGCGACCACTGGTGCGTGATCTTGTGACGGCTGAACATGTGCATGGCAAAACCGGCCTGAACGGGCCGGAGTGGTGGGAGCCTGAAATGCCCTTGCATGACAGCCACGCGGTTCAGTTTATCATTGATCAGTTGCTTGAGCATGACGCCGGCGAGGTGACGCTTTGTGTGTTGGGACCCCTGACCAATATTGCGCTGGCACTGGCGCAAGCACCTGATATTGCAAAACGAATTTGTGAGATTGTGTTGATGGGCGGCGGGTGCTTTGAGGGCGGAAATATTACGCCCGCAGCGGAGTTCAATATTTTTGTTGACCCGCAGGCTGCCAAACTTGTGTTTGGCGCGGGCATTCCAATTGTGGTGATGCCGCTGGATGTCACGCACAAAGCCCTGACAACCGCCAAACGCATTAATGCATTTCGCGAAATTGGGAATGCTTCGGGCAAAGCCGCCGCAGAAATGATGGATTTCTTTGAGCGCTTTGACGAGGAAAAATACGGCACTGACGGCGGGCCATTGCATGACCCGAATGTGATCGCGTTTTTGCTGGAGCCCGATATTTATAAGGGCCGCAAGGTTAACGTAGAGATCGAAACAGGCTCAGAACTAACCATGGGCATGACCGTGGTTGACTGGTGGGGCGTCACCGAGCGCAAGCCAAATGCGCTGTGGATTCGCGACCTTGATGACGCAAGGTTTTTCGAATTACTGATAGAGCGGTTTAAAACCCTGCCTTGATCTTTTCGATAGAAACGCATATCTGCGCCCTTTCTTGAGATGGCACAAGAATCATGATAGATTTGCCATTCCCCGCGTCAGGGTGTTGACGCATCATTGATTTGGAGGTTTTCGTGAGTTCGGAAACTGTGAAAGCGGTCGAAAATGACCTGAATGCGGATATGCAGAGCGATGAATTGCTGGCGCTGATTCTGGCCTCGTTGGAGGAGAATTCAGCAGAGGATGTTGTTGATATTCCCTTGGCAGGCAAATCAGAAATAGCGGATTATATGGTGGTGGCTTCGGGGCGCAGTTCGCGCCATGTCGGGGCGCTGGCAGAAAAGCTGGCGGAGCGTATCAAAACCGCTACTGGCCGTTTGACCCGATCTGAGGGTAAAGGGCTGGGCGACTGGGTGTTGCTGGATTGCGGGGATGTGGTTGTGCATATTTTTCGCCCCGAGGTTCGTGATTATTACGACCTTGAAAAGCTTTGGTTGTCGTTGCCAAGCAAAGCGGGCGAATGAAAATCAGCCTCGTTGTTGTCGGGCGGATGCGCAACCGGCCTGAGCGGGAGCTGATTGACGATTATTTAACACGGTTTGAGCGCAGTGGGCGGGGTCTTGGCCTTGGCCCTGCACATGTGATCGAGGTGGAAGACAAGAAAAATTCAGGCATGAAAGGCGAGGCGGTGCTGCTGCGTAACGCTGTGCCTGCAGGGGCGGTGCTGGTGGCGCTGGACGAGCGCGGCAAAGTCATGACATCGCCAGAATTCGCGGGCAAACTGGCGTCATGGCGGGATCAGGGCAACGGTCATGTGGCCTTTGTTATTGGCGGTGCGGACGGAATTGCGCCGGAACTGCGTGCGGATGCCGATTTTCTGGTGTCTTTTGGCAAGATGGTCTGGCCGCATATGCTGGCGCGGGTGATGTTGGCAGAACAATTGTATCGCGCTGCCAGTATTCTGGCTGGCGCGCCTTATCATCGGGCATAGCAGGGGCTGCCCCAATTGCTGCGCCAAATTCACCCACGAGCATTTTGAAAAGAAAAAGCTGACAGGGGTAAACGGTTGTGATGGTGCGGCGGGGTTGTTATATATTTTAGACAATGATTCAAGGGAATGAAATGGCCGCTCCGAAACCTGTTGTTTTGTGTATTCTAGATGGTTGGGGGGTGATCCCCGAGGTGGAGAATAATGCGGTGGCGCAGGCGCATACCCCTGCTTTTGACCGCTTGATGGCTGATTTCCCGAACGCGACTTTAACCGCGCACGGCCCGGAGGTGGGCCTGCCCGAGGGGCAAATGGGAAATTCCGAAGTGGGCCATACCACGATTGGTGCGGGCCGGGTGGTTTGGATGAATTTACCTAAAATCAACAGCGCATTGGACGATGGTTCATTTGACCAAAATCCGGCACTGCGCCGGTTTATTGCTGATCTGAAATCCAGCGGTGGCAGGGCGCATCTGGCGGGGTTGGTGTCAAATGGCGGGGTGCATGCACATCAAGATCATATCGCACGCGCGGCGCAGGTTATTGCCGCAGCCGGGGTGCCGGTGCTTGTGCATGCTTTTCTTGATGGTCGCGATGTTGCGCCAAAATCAGCCTTGGCGCAAATCGCAACATTTGAAGACGCGTTGCCCCAAAACGCCCAAATCGCCAGCCTTTGCGGGCGGTTCTTTGCCATGGACCGCGACAACCGCTGGGAACGGGTGCAGCGGGCGTTTGATCTGATGGTCCACGGTGTGGGCACTGTTTCAGACAGCGCTTTATCCGCGATCAAGGCGGCGTATGCTTTGGGCGAAACCGATGAATTTATCAGCCCCGCAACGCTTAATTCATATAACGGAATGCAGGCAGGCGACGGTTTGCTGTTCATGAATTTCCGCGCGGATCGGGCCCGTGAAATATTGGCCGCAATCGCTGATCCGGATTTTAACGGATTTGACGCGGCGCAACCAAAATTGGCAGCGCTTTGCGGTGTTGTTGAATATTCCGACCGGCATACTGAATATATGGATGTGATGTACCCTTCGGAACCCATTGTTAATACGCTGGGGCATTGGGTTGCCAGCCATGGCAAATCCCAGTTTCGCTTGGCGGAAACCGAAAAATATCCGCATGTTACCTTTTTCATGAATGGTGGCGTGGAAACGCCCGAAACCGGCGAGACCCGTTACGTTGCCCCCAGCCCACGGGTTAAAACCTATGACATGCAGCCCGAAATGTCTGCACCAGAGGTAACGGCGCATTTTCTGGAGGCGATCCGCAGCCAGAAATACGACCTGATTATCGTTAATTATGCCAACCCCGATATGGTTGGCCATACCGGAGACCTCGGGGCCGCAATCGCCGCTTGTGCGGCTGTGGACAAAGGCGTTGCGCAGGTTCTGGATGCGCTTGATGCGGTGGGTGGTGTCATGATTTTAACAGCGGATCACGGCAATTGCGAAATTATGGTGGACCCTGAGACAGGTGGCCCACACACCGCGCATACGCTTAGCCCGGTGCCGGTTGTGTTGTTTGGCGGGCCAAAAGATGCCCGCATCCGGCAGGGTGGGCGGCTGGCAGATCTGGCACCTACGCTGTTGGAATTGATGCAATTACCCCAGCCCGCAGAAATGACCGGCCAATCATTGATAGCCAAATAATGCGCTGGCTTTTCCTTATTTTCATGGGGTTAACGGCGGTGTCGGCAGATGCTCAAGACAACGGCTCAAGGCTGGTTCTGGATGCCGCTGCGGAAATCGAAACCGCAACAGGTCAGTTGATTGCAGCCCAAAATGCCACCAATCGCGCGCAGGCATTGGCGCGGGCTATTCGCAGCCTCGAAGACGGTTTGACGGCTTTGCGGGTGGCGCTTCGCAGTTCTACCGCGCAGGAAAACGCGGTCCGGCAGAATTTCGCAACAAAAGTGGCTGAACTGGGCGGGCTGCTTTCCGCGCTTCAAAATATTGAGCATTCGGCATCGCCTTTGGCAATGCTGCACCCCGATGGCGCAGCGGCAGCAGCGCGTGCGGCGATGATTATTTCTGCAATCACACCCGAACTTGAAAATCAGGCGGCGGCATTGCAGCGCGATATTGCGGCATTGGCGGCGTTTAACGATTCGCATAAAATTGCTGAAACCAATTTGCACACGGCTTTGGCTGATCTGCAATTGGCGCGCGGTGCGCTGAGCGCGGCGCAAGAGGCACGCCAACAAGTGCCCACGGATTTACTGACAGATGCAGGGCGGCTGGACCGTTTGTTGCAAGCGGCGGATGATCTGAATTATCTGGCGGGTGAAATTGGCAAATTGCCATTGGTAAACACAAATCAGGCAGCGACACCCTTTGAAGACCTGAAAGGCACCTTGCGCGCCCCGGTTTCGGGGTTGCTGGTTGGGCATTTTGGCCAACGCGATGATGGCGGTCAGATCCAACCCGGTATTTTTGTCGAAGCGCCCGCACTGGCGCTGGTCAATGCACCAAGCGCGGCCAATGTGCGCTTTGCCGGGGCCTTTTTGAATTACGGCCAAATGGTTATTCTGGAACCGGCGGCCGGTTATCTGATGATTCTGGCCGGATTTGGTCAAATTTATGTGATTGAGGGCGATATTTTAGCTGAGGGTGATGCAATCGGCCTGTTAAAAGGGCAGGTTCTTGCTGCTGATGAATTTTTGATAGAAATGTCATCAGCAGCAACTGTGAATTCGTTTGAAACCCTGTATATAGAAATAAGAGTTAATGGAGAACCGGCCGACCCATTGGAATGGTTTACCGGCATTACCGAATAAGGAACTGGATTTATGAATAAACATTGGATGGCAGCAATTGGCGGCGCGTTGGCTGGGGTAATTACCGTTTCACAATTTGCTGCGCCGCTGATCGCGCAAGAATCCGGCAGCTCTGCCCAAAGCACCTATGAGCAGTTGGACCTGTTTGGCGATATTTTTGAACGCATCCGTTCGGCCTATGTCGAAGAAGTCGACGACGAGGAACTGATCCGCGCCGCGATTAACGGCATGTTGACCTCGCTTGATCCGCATTCCAGTTATTTGCCGCCCACCGCTTATGAGGATATGCAATTTGATACCCGTGGCGAATTTGGCGGCTTGGGCATTGAGGTAACGCAAGAAGACGGCTGGGTTAAAGTCGTATCACCAATGGATGGCACCCCAGCATTCAACGCCGGTGTTGAGGCTGGCGATTTTATTACCCATGTCGACGGAGAGCCAACGCTGGGCTTAACCCTGAACGAAGCCGTTGACCTGATGCGCGGCCCGGTCGGGTCTGAAATTGTCATCACCGTGGTTCGCGAACTGACCGAAGATCCGTTTGATATTACCATTGTGCGTGACATCATCAAATTGACAGCCGCCCGGGTGCGCACCGAAGGCAAAACCATTGTGCTGCGGGTGACAACATTTAACGAACAGACAACCGTTAACCTTGTTGACGGCATCGCAGAGGAAATCGAAACCGCTGGTGGAATTGACAATATTGACGGGTTCATTCTGGACCTTCGCAATAATCCCGGCGGTTTGCTTAATCAGGCTATCAGCGTTTCCGACCTGTTCCTGACCGAGGGGGAGATCGTCTCAACCCGGGGGCGCGATGCCCGCGACAGCAATCGGGTGAACGCAACTGACGGCGATATTACCGAAGGGTTGCCGGTGGTTGTGCTGGTCAATGGCGGTTCTGCATCAGCGT
>CAZSSS010000124.1:0-5625 GCA_964609255.1 uncultured Rhodobacterales bacterium | reverse complement strand
AAATATCTGTCAACGCATTGGTATTACGGCGAAATTCTTCCAGTTTTTGGGCGACGTCAATTTCGGTAATACCACCATTTCCAACGTTTTGATCAACCCAACACAGGAATTCAACCATCGCAACTGCGTCACGAATATGACTGCTGCGCGCGCCTGCTTGTTCTGTCGGGTTCTTGCGGGATTTTGGCAGGGTGCAGGGATCATCCATCCAAACGCGGGTCGAATTATCCAGCGTATGATCCGGGTTATTTTGGTTAAAGCGGCTATGATCTTCAAAGCTGATTTGGCGGGTCAGCTGATCTGACACCCAGACAGGGGCGGTGCCACGATCAGCGCCGATAGTGCCCTTAAGGTTTTGAAGGAACGCGGCAAGGGCTGGCACATCGTGCAAGCGCACGGTGTTGCCCAGATGTGCGATCAGCGGTTGGTCAATTTTGGCTGGATCGGCAAAAAGATCAAGAGACCCATCAGCCATCAGCACCGCAAAACACAGCGGCACCGGGGTGTTGGCGACATCGTTGCCGCGAATATTCAACAGCCAAGCGATGGAATCCGGTTGGGTTAAAACCATGGCATTCAGGTCTTTTTTTACCAAGGTATTCGCGATTTCAGAACGCTTTTTGCTGCTGTTTACACCGGCAAATTCAATGGGGTGGGGCACAATCTTGCCTTGCGGCGGTTGCGGTTGATCGGACCAAATCGCATCGATCAGATTATCTGTGCGACGCATTGATATCCCGCCAGATTTTAATATTTCATCCAGCTTTTTGATTTCATCAAACCCGTGCAACATGGGGTCATAGCCAATGGTGGCACCTTTTGGCAGGTTTTCAACCAACCAGTTACCAACAGAATTTTGCGGCCAGTCAACGGGCGTATAGACCGCCAGATCAACCTGATTTTTGACCTGAATGCGATAGCGGCCATCGATAAACACCCCGGCTTTATCCATAAGGGCCGCGCAGCTACCGGCAGATCCGGTAAACCCGGTCAGCCAGGCCAGCCTTTCGTCATGTGGCGCGACATTCTCGCCTTGATGAGCATCGGCCCGCGGGATCAAAAACCCGTTCAGATTGTTTGATTGCATTAACTCGCGCAATTTGGCTAAGCGCGGGGCACCGGTTTCGGCTGATGATGTTACAGTAAAATTTTGGAACATTATTTTGGTTCTCACAACAGGTTTATGGGTTGGCAATTGCACCTTTGGTCTAGTTTGCCTAAGTTAGATGAAAATGAAAACTTAAATTTTTTTGTGAGGCTCGGATATGGCACGTTTTCTGTCGTTTTTATTTCTTGTTGCTGCAGCTGCTCTGGCCTTTTTTGACTGGCGCGCCAGTCAGGGTTTTTTGGGGAGTGAATTCAGTTTTGCCCCTATCGGGCAAGTTTGGTCGCAAATTCATTTTGGCAGTTTGCAAGTTGTGCAGCCAGCTATTGAGCGATATTTGTCGCCTGATATCTGGGAATTTGGCGTGCTGCCTGTTTTGCTGTGGCCCGCTGCGCCGGTCGCCTTTGCTTTATCGGTTGTTTTTTGGGTTATTCGCCGTCGTAAACCCCGTATCAGGGAGGCGCGTCAAGTGATCGATTCGAAAAACATAAGCGGTGTCGTGCACCGCATGCGCTAAGCCAAGGCCGAGCGAAGCGAGGCCATGGCCAGCGGCAGGCCGATTATTTTGCGTATGCAAATATATCGGCAAGGGGCTGCAACATTGATGAAAAAGGAGCTTCCGCCACAAACAGGCGCCCCCTTTGGGGGGCCTGTTTGTGGCGGTCATGGCCTCGGCTTCGCCTCGGTGGACCAAGCCGTTACCCGGCTTTTTTGCGTTTGCGCGCATCCGTTTCGAATAATGACGCCAATTGTTCGGTCATCGCACCAGCCAGTTGTTCCACATCGGTGATTGTCACCGCGCGTTCATAATACCGCGTTACATCATGGCCGATTCCGATCGCGATCAGTTCAACCGCTTTGCGGCTTTGAACCATTTCGATCACATCGCGCAGGTGTTTTTCCAGAAAAGACGCTGGGTTAACCGAAAGCGTGCTGTCATCCACCGGCGCGCCATCCGAAATTACCATCATGATTTTGCGCGCTTCAGAACGGCACAGCATCCGCCGATAAGCCCATTCCAGCGCTTCGCCGTCGATATTTTCCTTCAGCAAGCCTTCTTTCATCATCAAGCCCAGATTGGGCCGCGCCCGCCGCCACGGCGTGTCAGCAGATTTATAGATAATATGGCGCAGGTCATTCAGGCGTCCCGGTGTGGCGGGGCGCTCAGCGGCCAGCCATGCTTCGCGGCTTTGCCCGCCTTTCCAGGCGCGGGTTGTAAACCCCAAGATCTCGACCTTAACCTGACAGCGTTCCAGCGTGCGGGCCAGAACATCAGCGCAAATCGCGGCAATGGATATCGGGCGGCCGCGCATAGAACCCGAATTATCGATCAGCAATGTCACCACAGTATCGCGAAACTCAATCTCGGATTCCATCTTGAACGAGAGCGGCGTGGTCGGGTTCGCAACCACCCGCGCCAATCGTGCCGCATCCAGAATACCTTCCTCAAGATCAAATTCCCAAGACCTGTTTTGCTGGGCTTGCAGGCGGCGTTGCAGCTTGTTGGCCAAACGCCCGACGGCGGCTTTCAGCGGGTCTAGCTGCTGGTCAAGATAGGCCCGTAGGCGTTCCAGTTCGGCTGGTTCTGCCAGATCTGTGGCGTCAATTTCTTCGTCAAAATCGCTGGTAAATACGGTATAATTCGGGTCAGCATCGGAAAATGGCGGCGGCGGCAGTTGTTCGTCTGGCGGGTTGCCATCTGCCATATCGGTTTCGTCCGACATATCAACATCGGGGTTATCCTCCAATGAGGCCTCTGCCCGCTGTTGGTCCATGCTCTCGTCTTGATCCTCGGGCGGTTGGTCTTGATCGTCGGAATTTTCATCCTCGTCGCCGCCCTCTTGATCTTCCTGATCCTCGCCGTCTTCCTCAGCGGCTTCGTCCTCTTGCTCGGGGTCATCCAAATCAGGGTCATCGCCCAGTTGGTCGCCATAGCCAAGGTCGGTGATAACTTGGCGTGATAACCGCGCAAAGGCGGTTTGATCATCAAGATTATCCAGAATTTCGTTGAGAGTTTCGCTGGCTTTGTCCAAAGCATTACGGCGTAAATCCATGATATTTTGGGCATCGCTTGGCAAATCACGCCCGGTCGCCAGATGGCGCAGCAAATACCCCGCCGCTGTTGCCAATGGCGCATCTGCCGCATTTTTAATCGCGCCAAAACCGGATTTCTGCGCCTCGGCGCTGATCTTTGCATCAATATTTTTGGCGGTGCCGGGCAGGCTGCGCGCGCCCAAAGCCTCACACCTTGCGGTTTCCAGTGCTTCATAAAGCCCCGCCGCAATCTCGCCTTGGGGCGAATATTTTGCGTTTGTGGCGTCGTTATGAAACCGCAGTTTCATCGCATAAGCATCCGCCGTGCCCCGCGCCAGCAGGATTTCAGCCGTGGTCATGCGCCGCGTGACTTGGGGCAAACGCACAGTGTCACCGCTGATGCCCGAGGGATCAACGGTATAGGTCACGTTCATATCGGGCGCATTGGCAAGGGTTTTGGTCGCCTCAGCCAGCGCTTTTTTGAACGGATCCGCAGGGTTGTCGTTTGGTTTGGTCATGCTTCTTTAAACCATACCCGCAGCAGAAAAGGGAAGAGGAAAAGGCTTGTTTTTTGCGCCATTCCTCTTGATGATTACCGTGGTATGCTTGGTCTTTGACATAATACTTTTACTTTGTATGATTATCAAAAATTCCGTGATAAAATAATTCCAAGGTTTTTCAACATGATCAAACTATTTTGCTGGTTTGTATTTGCAGCGCCGGTTTTTTTCGGAGCGGCGGTCAATGCGCAAACGGTGGCTTCTTGTGCTGCTTTTGCGCAGGTGCTTGGGCTGCATTTACCCGATGAGGCCCCCGAATTGGATGGCCCGGAATGCACCGAGGCCCAAATAACGGCGTGGTTTCGCGCCGATCTACCGGCAATTTTTGATGCACAACCGGCCACTGAAATTTCAGAAACAATTGGCGTCTGGATCAGCGATAACCATGCCAGCCAGCTTTTGGCAGAAATCAGCCCCGGGCAAGAGGTGCTGCGCATTACCCCCGGCACGTCTGAAAGGTTTATCCGCATTTCGCAACAGTATTACAAAGAAATCATTCCCTCTGGCGGGCGCTTTAATCAGCCGATGGCGACACAATTTCGGGCCCAGATATCGTCCGGTGAATTAGTGGTTCCCTCAAATTTATCTGGCCAATTTCGGCCCGATTTTGAACATCAGTTTCAATACGAAAACCAGACATTTGAAATAGGCCGGGCAGAACAATTGCTGGTGTTGGATCGCCTAAACCATTTTGAATATCCGCTCCAGTTTCGTATTAGCGGCAATCGCTTGGTGATGCAGTCACAGCAAATTGACCTTGGCAATTGGCGTCGCCTTAAGGAGGTCACGCATACATATGTTCGGGTTGCTGCAAAAGCACCGGATCAGGCGATGCGTCTCGTCCGGTTTTTTGGGCTAAGCCAAACCTTGTGCTTTGTCAGCTTTACACATCAATTGAGCGATGGCCGCGGCCCGCTTGTTGATGCCTTTGGCCCGTATTCCGCCAATGAAATGCTGGCGTTTTCGCAACAATTTATGGTGCTGCAAGCCGAGTCGGGTGCTATGATGCAGCTGCCTCGAGGGTCAGAACAAAGCGAAAATACCCGGTCCAAGCGAATTAGGGCGATTATTCAGGAAATGGATGACCTGGAACAACAGCCGATTAGCCAGCATATTCAAAGAATAGTTACAGATACGGCAGCACTGGGGTGTCTCAGGTAACACAGTGCGTCTTGGTCAGCGCTTTTTTGAACAGATCGGCGGGGTTTTGGTTAGTTTAGTCATTAAGACTACTTTCCAATTTAACAAGTTTCCTAAAAGCTTTATCTTCCATTAGATGCGTGCGTTCAAAAGAATCTAAAAAACCTAATCCGAACAATTGTTGATGTCTATTTTCGTTTATACCGCGGAATAGTTTTTCGGTGGAGAACTTTACAAAGCAGATATGACCAGGTTTGATAATTCTTGCCCAGTCTCCTTCATTTGAAATTGGTTCTCCACCTGAGACATCATCACATGATTCTGAGATATCCCAATAACTACATTTACCAGAAAGCTTGGAATATTTTGATGTAGTAAAAATCACGCGTGTCAGAACCGCATCACTTGGCCCATGGTTCACTATTTCCATACCGTCGAATTCGGCAGGTAAGCCATTAGACGTGTTGAGCCAGTATCTAACTGAAAGTGTAGATTTTGGAAAGGTGAAGTGGGAGCGATAGTTCCAATATAAACTTAAAACAGCAACAATCAGAGCTATAGCACTAAAGACCATCGCCAATGTATTGTTTTCCATTACATCACCCCAAACTCACACTCACGGCGCTTTCCGGCAGTTCTTCATCAAAGCAACGCTGGTAAAATTCGGCCACGGTTTGGCGCTCCAGCTCGTCACATTTGTTCAGGAATGTCAGGCGGAAGGCAAAGCCGATATCGCGGAAAATCTCGGCGTTTTGGGCCCATGTGATCACCGTGCGCGGTGACATT
>CAZSSS010000123.1:0-5690 GCA_964609255.1 uncultured Rhodobacterales bacterium | reverse complement strand
TTATGGCACCGCGGGTTCCGGCCAAGTCACGCGCTGTTGAGCGGCCATTATCCGCGCCAGCATCAGCCGCAGAACAGGCGGTGCGCGATTTTCGCCGCGAAATCGAAAAAACCGCTGATGATGTCGGCAAAAACTTTGCCCGTGAGGCCCGTAAAATCCATGACGGCGACGCCCCGGAACGCGCGATCATCGGACAGGCCAAACCCGAGGAGGCCCGCGCCTTGCTGGAAGACGGCGTGCCGGTGGTGCCTTTACCCTGGTCAAACAAGCGCACCAACTAGCGGACCATCGCCGATATTTTTCAAATAACATTGACAGCACTGCCCCCAGTGCTTTTTGTGGCCATAATATTTTTGTCAAAAGGCCGCCATGAAACGCATTATAATATTTATTCCGCTTGCCATAATTCTTGCTAGTTGCGGAATATTTGGCAACGCACCCATCCCCGCTCCGCAAAGCAGCATACCGGCATGGGACGGACAGCTGCTTGTGTGTGGTAATACCGTTAGTTTTGCCCAAAACGCGGTTACCCCCTTGCCGGAATACCCCGCTGAGGAACGTCTTGGCTTTTGCGCGCGTTCCTCCAAATATTTGGCCCTGCACCGGCAATACGGCGATAAAACAACATTTTTTGGTATTTCCGCTGAAACAACCAGCAGCTTTGCGGTTCTATATGCGCCGTTCATGCGGCGGATATACAACAACGATACATGGGAATTCGCCCAACAGTTGAACCTTGCGCTTGATACCCGTGTTGATCAGGTTGTCGCACAGCTTCAAGCCGGGGAAACCGGCGGCGCGGCGTTCACCCAACAGCTTATGACGCTGGAACAAAACAACGTCCAAACAATGCTGGACGCGCTGCACGCATCTGATCCCGACATTTATGAAAAAATGCTGAAGGATTTTGGCGGCTCGTTTAACCCGACAAACCCGATGCTTTTGCGCGCCATGAACAGCGAACCGTTTTTTGCAGCCTATGAGGCATCGCTGGCCAAAATCCGGCTGGAAATCGGCGGAGATGTCGATTTTTCAAATCTTGCGCATCGCCTGAAAATCGCTGCCGCGCTTGATCAAATGATCCGCGCCATCGCGCCAAATCCTGAACAGGGCCAATAACGCAGCCGCAATGGCCCCCCAAATACGCCAAGGCCAGCCTTGTTCCTTTTGGTGCGGCGCGCTAAGAAGCGCAGAAAATAAACTTTGGGACAATGCTTATGCCGCGTCTGGTTATGAAATTTGGTGGGACTTCGGTGGCCGATATTGACCATATCCGCAACGCCGCGCGCAAAGTTAAGCGCGAGGTCGAAAACGGTTATGAGGTTACGGTTGTGGTTTCGGCCATGTCGGGGGAAACCAACAAACTTGTCGGCTGGGTTTCCGAGGCCGCACAGGGCGATACAGCCGGAACTCCGGGGTTTTATGATGCACGCGAATATGATGCGATTGTTGCCTCGGGTGAATTGGCCACATCCGGTCTGATGGCGATTGTTTTGCAAGAAATGGGCGTCAATGCGCGCAGCTGGCAGGGCTGGCAAGTGCCGGTAAATACCACATCTGACCACGGTGCTGCCCGTATTGAAAGCATCCCCACCGATAATCTGGATGCCAAATTTGCTGAGGGTATGCAAGTGGCCGTGGTGGCCGGATTTCAGGGGCTTGGCACGGATGGCCGCGTTACCACGCTTGGCCGTGGCGGGTCAGACACCACCGCTGTGGCCTTTGCCGCCGCCCAAAACGCGGAGCGCTGCGATATTTATACCGATGTTGACGGCATATATACCACCGACCCGCGCATCACCGGCAAAGCCCGGCGTTTGGAAAAAATCGCGTTTGAGGAAATGCTGGAAATGGCATCCTTGGGCGCAAAAGTGTTGCAAACCAGATCGGTTGAACTGGCGATGCGCAACAAGGTGCGCCTGCGGGTATTGTCCAGCTTTGAAGAAAATAGCGAAAATGCGGGCACGCTTGTCTGCGCTGAGGAGGATATTATGGAATCCAATGTTGTCACCGGCGTGGCCTGTTCGCGCGACGAGGCAAAGCTGACCCTGATTTCGGTGGCTGACCGCCCCGGCGTTGCGGCGGCTATTTTCACACCCTTGGCAGCGGCGGGCGTCATTGTTGATATGATTGTGCAAAACATATCCGAGGAAGGCCGCACCGACATGACCTTTTCCTGCCCCGTGGCCGACGTGCCGCGCGCTGAAAAAGCATTGATGGATGCCCGCGCGGCTGGCGAGTTTAATTTTCGGGAGCTGGACAAAGATGTTAACGTGGCCAAGGTCTCTATTGTGGGGATCGGGATGCGGTCCCATGCGGGCGTTGCGCAAAAGATGTTTAAAAATCTGGCGGATGACGGGGTGAATATCAAAGTGATCACCACCTCCGAAATCAAAGTTTCCGTTCTGGTTGATCGGAAATACATGGAACTCACCGTCCAGTCGTTGCATGATGCGTTTGATTTGGAAAATGCAAAATAGGGGCAGCATGTCAGATACACGAGGGGTTGATTCCCGCACCCTGCTAAAACGGTTACGCGACACTCTGGCCGAAGCAGGCGAGGGCCAAGAACGGCTGGACCGTGTCACAACCCTGATCGCAGGGTCCATGGATGCCGAAGTTTGCTCAATTTATTTGCGCCGTGATGAAACCACACTGGAACTTTGCGCAACCGAGGGGCTAAACCCTAACGCCGTTCACCAAACACGCATGCGCGTTGGCCAAGGTCTGGTTGGCCGTGTCGCCAAAGACGCCACACCGGTCAATGAACGCGACGCCCCAAATGCGCGCGGCTTTCGCTATATGTCCGAAACCGGCGAGGAGATTTTCAGCTCTTTTCTTGGGGTGCCGATTGAACGTCTTGGCGAAGTGCTTGGCGTTCTGGTTGTGCAAAACGAAACACCGCGCGATTATAACGACGATGAAATTTACGGACTTGAGGTCGTGGCGATGGTGATCGCCGAAATGACCGAGCTTGGCGCTTTTACCGGATCGGGCGAAATGGCGCTGGCCGCGCAGCACACATGGCCGTTTTTCACCAAAGGCATTATTGGCCAAGAAGGTGTGGCTGAGGGCGTTGTGCTGCTGCACGAAAGCCATGTGGTTATCGCCAACCCGATCGCGGATGACCCCGAGGTTGAGGACAAACGCCTGACCATTGCGCTTGACGCGCTGGTTGATGAAATCGATGCATTTCTGGCAAAGGATTTTGGCAATAAAGACAGCGACCATCACGATGTTATGATCGCTTACCGGCTGTTTGCCCAAGACAAAGGCTGGCGGCGGCGGCTGCGCGCGGGCATTGCCTCGGGGCTGGCGGCCGAGGTCGCGGTGGAGAAAGAACAATCCGCCACCCGATCACGTCTTGCACGGATAACCGACGCGTATTTACGCGAACGCCTGCATGATCTTGATGACCTTTCCAACCGATTATTGCGCATTTTGCTGGGCCGTGAGGACGCAAGCGAGCGCGGCATACCCGAAAACGCCATCCTTGTTGCGCGCAATCTTGGCCCCGGCGAATTGCTGGAATATGGCAGCAAACTTATTGGCGTTGTGTTGGAGGAAGGCTCAGTTGGGTCACATGCAGCCATTGTTGCGCGGTCCTTGGCCATTCCGCTGGTTATTCAGGCCAAACGCATCACCCGTGAGGCCCTGAACGATGATCCGATATTGCTGGACGGCGATGTCGGCGTGGTGCATCTGCGCCCCGAGGATTCCGTTGCGGTGGCGTTTCGTGAAAAAACCGCGATGCGCGATCAAGCCAAACAGGAATATTCCGCGCTGCGCGACAAACCGGCAAAAACACTGGACGGCGCGACAATTTCGCTGCAAATGAACGCCGGACTGATGGTTGACCTACCCAGTTTAGCCCCGTCAGGCGCTGATGGCGTTGGCCTTTATCGCACCGAATTGCAATTTCTGGTGCGCGCCAGAATGCCCCGACGCGGAGAGCTGTCAAAGCTGTATACCCGTGTGCTGGACGCCGCCAAAGGCAAGCCCGTGGTGTTTCGCACGCTGGATATCGGGTCTGACAAAGCCTTGCCATACATGAAACGCACCGAGGAGCCAAACCCCGCCATGGGCTGGCGCGCCATTCGCATCGGGCTGGACCGCCCCGGCATTATGCGCATGCAATTGCAAGCACTGATCCGCGCCAGCACAGGCCGCCCGCTGCATATCATGTTTCCTTTTATTGCCCAGTTTGACGAATTTCGCGAAGCCCGAGAGCGCCTGCTGACCGAGCTGGCAAAAGAGGAAAAGCAGGGTCACATCATGCCCTCCGATGTCAAAATCGGCGCGATGCTGGAAACCCCCAGCCTTGGGTTTGCGCCAGATCAGTTCTTTGAAATGGCCGATTTTATCTCAATCGGGGGGAATGACCTGAAGCAATTTTTCTTTGCTGCCGATCGCGAAAACGAATTGGTGCGGCGGCGTTACGATACATTAAACGTCAGTTTTCTAACCTTTATTGAGCAAATCGCGGCGCGGTGTAAGGCGCTGAATACCCCGGTTTCATTCTGCGGAGAGGACGCAGGCCGCCCGGTTGAGGCACTGGCCTTTGCGGCAATGGGGTTGCGCAGCTTATCGATGCGCCCCGCCTCGGTGGGGCCGGTCAAACATTTGCTGCGCTCTATTGATTTATCCGAGGCCCGCAAAGTCATCGACGCCGCCCGCCAGTCGGGCGATCAATCGGTGCGCTATGCGCTCATAAGCTGGCTTGCGACCAATAAATACCCGTTCCGGCCCTAGCTTTCCAGTTTCTCAAACTAGGGTCAGGACCTATTAATCACTAACGTCAAATGGAGCAATTTCGAATGCAACTGACCAGTTAATTTCACCAACCGTTTTTTCCAGATCAGGAACGGCGCACAATAATTTCGAAAGACAGGGCATTCGTAGCCCGCCCGGTGATACCCGGGTGGCACAGAATGCTTCAGAAACTTTGAAACCTTCTTTCGGCCAATCCCGAAATAGTGCGCCGCAGGACATTCACTCATCCCATCGACATAACACGCACGCAGCACTCGGTTTTAATACATCTCCCCACTCCAAGCTGGTTACCTCAAGCGTCAAAGTGGCGGGGGTTTATTCCGAGACGATCAGATAATCCGACGTTTCTGTGGACCAATATTGCACCCAGATTCACAGATCGCTGGCCGCTTTAACAATAGCGTCATCGGCCACTGCGATATCTTCTTCGATGCAATCAAACTGTCCAATCTGGAACCGGATGACCCGCTTTCCGTCGAGGTTGGTTTGCGTCAGGTAAATGAGACCACGATCATTGATGCTGTCCACCAGACGCTGGTTCAGCGCATCAGACCCTTGATACCGGAAACTGAATAAAGACAACCCGGTTCGGATGTGATCTCAAACCCCTCAGTTGCTCGGATCCGTTCAGCAAGATTATCACTTGCACCAACCTCGGTTGCACCGATGCACGCTAACGCCAGCCGGGCGCAGGCCCGCACCGATATCGGCCTAAATTGCAGCGCGCAAGGCGTCTTTTTCCATGCCCCGGCGCGCACCATGTTCACCCTTTTCGGGCGGGGCGCTGGCTAATTGTGAGGCAATTTCACCCGGTTTGGTCATGGCCCGAACCGGGCGATCGCGCAATGTGTTGTGATACTCCGCGCTCCAATCCGCTATTGTGTGTGCATGTTTGGCGAACGTGTCCCAGTCCATAG
>CAZSSS010000122.1:0-5700 GCA_964609255.1 uncultured Rhodobacterales bacterium | reverse complement strand
CGGCGCCGAACAAATTCGCGCTTTGGTTCTAGAAGGCGACCCGGATCGCTGGTCAGCCGAAACCGAATTACTGCTGTTTACCGCCGCGCGGCGCGACCATCTTGAACGCACCATTCTGCCAGCTTTACACCGTGGCGCAATCGTAATTTCGGACCGCTTTGCAGATTCCACGCGTGTGTATCAAGGTGCTGCAAGGGCGGATTTGCGCCAAACTGTGGATATATTGCACGCGCAAATGATCGGCCATGAACCCGATCTAACGCTGGTCTTTGATATTGATGCAAAAACCGGCCTGCAACGCGGATTGGCACGCCATTCAGGCGAGGACCGGTTTGAGGAATTGGGAGCAGAATTTCAACAAAAATTGCGTGACGGTTATCAGGCGCTCCTAAAGGATTTTCCCGAAAGATGCGTGGCCATCAACGGTAATCTGTCGCTTGATGATGTCAGCGCGGCTGTTTTTGCCACGGTTAAGGATCGCCTCCCGTGACCGAAGAAATGCTGCCAGAATCTGATCGAATTGATACAGCGCCCCACCCGCGCGAAACGCTGCAACTGATCGGTCAGTCGAAAGCCGAGGCATCATTTCTGGAAGCCTATGCAAGCGGCCGCTTGCACCACGCATGGATCATTGGCGGGTCTCGCGGCATTGGCAAAGCAACATTGGCCTGGCGAATAGCACGGTTTTTACTGAGCACTGAACCCTCCGGTATGTTTGGCGGGCCGGAGGGTCTTTCAACCCCAAAAGACCACCCTGTAATCCGGCGCATTGCCGCGCTGGCCGAACCCGGCGTCTTTATTTGCCGCCGACCATGGGACCCAAAGGCAAAACGACTGAAAACGGCGATTACCGTTGATGAAGTCCGTAAACTAAAAAGCTTTTTCACCCTGTCTGCCGCTGACGGCGGGTGGCGCATTGCCATCGTTGATGCCGCTGACGAATTAAATAACGCAGCCGCAAATGCCTTGTTGAAAATACTTGAGGAACCACCAGAAAAGGCCATGGTTATTTTGGTCAGCCATCAGCCCTCAAAGTTATTACCAACCATCCGGTCACGGTGCAGGATGCTGCGATGTGAGACCTTGTCCGCCAAGGATATTGCCGCAGCAATGGCAAATGCGGGGTTTGAAAACATGCAGTCCGATGCGCTTGCAGAATTGTCCGGCGGCTCTCCGGGGGATGCAATTCAACTGATCGCAGATGACGGCGTTGAGGTTTATAAGCAAATTATAGGTATTCTGGGAAAAGCGCCGAACATGCCGCGACCTGCAATAAATGCGCTTGCTGACAGTTGCGTGTCGCGTAATAATCAAGCCCATTATGCAACCGTGACAGCATTGATTAATCTGGCAATCGTGCGGTTGGCGCGCCATGGAAACGGCGTTGTTTTTGGCGCGGCTGCCCCGGATGAACCAGCGGTTTTTCAATTATTGTCATCGCGGGAATCACAGGCCAGAATCTGGGCGGATTTACAGCAAAACCTGACAACGCGCATTGCCCATGCCCGCGCAGTAAACCTTGACCCGGCGCTGGTGATCCTTGATACCTTTTTAAAAATAGAAACCGCAGCGGCGCAAGCCATGCGATAACCCTCGGTGGACAAACCCATGCCCGTTGCGCAAATTGTTGACAGCCATTGCCATCTTGATTTTGAACAGTTCGAAACGAATTTGAACAGTGTAATTGACCGTGCCGTCAGCGCTGGCGTTACCAGAATGGTTACAATTTGCACCAAACTGGCAGAATTGGATCAAGTCCAACAAATTGCAGAAAATCACGCGCCGGTTTTTTTTGCCGCGGGCACCCATCCGATGAATGTTGCGGCTGAGCCAATGGTGGAACTGGAGCAGTTGACCAAAATTGCCAAACACCCGAAAATGGTTGGCATTGGTGAAACCGGGCTTGATTATCATTACACAAAAGACAGCGCGGAATTGCAAAAATCGTCGCTTCGAATACATATTGAGGCGGCGCGTCAAACCGGGTTGCCGTTGATAATTCACGCGCGCGCCGCAGATGATGACATGGCACAAATTCTGAAGGATGAGCACCAAAATGGTGCCTATAATTGTGTGATGCACTGTTTTTCTTCCAGTGCTGAACTTGGCAAAACCGCCCTCGATCTGGGGTTTTATTTGTCAATGTCGGGGATCGTGACTTTTAAAAACTCCCAAGCGTTACGAGACATTTTTGCGGCCGCACCGCTGAACAGGGTTTTGACCGAAACCGATGCGCCTTATCTTGCGCCGACACCCCATCGCGGCAAAACCAACGAACCGGCATTTACAGCCCTGACAGCCCAAACCGGTGCTGATATTTTCAACATGGAATTTGCCGAATTTGCCGCGCAAACCTCTGCAAACTTTGACAGGCTTTTTAGCAAAGCCGCTGCTTGGCGCGTTTTATGAGCGCAATATTGCGATATACCATTCTTGGCTGCGGATCATCAGCAGGGGTGCCGCGGATCGGGGGAAATTGGGGCGCATGCGACCCAAATAACCCAAAAAACCGCCGTCGCCGCTGCTCCTTGCTGGTTGAAAAAATCAGCGATTTTGGCACAACAACCGTTCTGATTGACACAAGCCCGGACCTGCGAGAGCAACTTTTGTCCGCCAATGTTAAAACTCTGGATGCCGTAGTTTACACCCACGCCCATGCTGATCATGTGCATGGTGTCGATGACCTGCGTGTGGTGGTTCATAACAAAAACAGCCGGCTGCAAGTATTTGCAGATGCAAATACCGCAAGCGACCTTATCGCCCGGTTTGGCTATGTTTTTGTGCAGCCAAAAGGCAGTAATTACCCCCCGATACTGGATCTGAACAGCATTGACGGACCAATAAAAATTGGCGGCCCCGGCGGGGATATTCTGTTAGAACCCTTTGAGGTGCAACACGGGCGCATCCGCGCACTTGGCTTTCGTATCGGGGGGCTGGCCTATCTGCCCGATGTCTCTGATATGGATGAAAAAGGCTGGCAAGCTGTTGAAAACCTTGATATTTGGGTGCTTGACGCGTTGCGCTATGAACCGCATCCGACCCATATTCATTTTGCCAAATCGCTGGAATGGATCAGCCGCGCAAAGCCAAAGCGGGCCGTGCTGACAAATATGCATATCGATCTTGATTATGAGACGCTGGGTGCGGAAACACCGGACCATGTTGAACCGGCCTTTGATGGCATGGTTCTTGAATTACCTGAATGATTGGTTCCATATTTGACATAATAGCGCCGGTATTTTTGCTTATTTTTGCGGGCAGCGGCGCGGTAAAACTGGGGTGGTTATCCAATAACGGCGTTGATGGTTTGATGTCTTTTGCGCTCAAATTTGCCGCGCCTTGCCTGCTGTTTCAAAATATCAAAACCCTTGATTTAGCGCAGTCTTTTGATGTTGGAATTCTGTCATCATATTATATCCCGGCGACGTTAAGTTTTTTGCTGGGGTTTGCGGTGGCCCGCCTGTTTTTCAATCGCCGCCCGGGAGAGGCCGTCGCCATTGGGTTTGCGGCCCTGTTTTCAAATTCGCTGTTGTTGGGGTTGCCAATATCAGAACGCGCCTATGGCATTGAAACCATTGGCACAAATATCTCGATCATCTCAGTTCATGCGCCATTTTGTTATCTGCTTGGCATATCAGTAATGGAAATATTGCGGGCAGATGGGCGGGGGTTTGGCCACACGATACGTGCCATCAGTTCCGCCATGTTTCATAATCCGTTAATGATTGGCATTGGCCTTGGTTTTATTGTGAATATTTTTGGTATTCCAATTTTTGCGCCGGTCATTGATGTGGTTGATATGCTGGCACAGGTTATGCTTCCCTCGGCGTTGTTTGCGCTTGGGGGTGTGCTTAGCAGATATTCAATCAGCAAAGCAGTGCCCGAGGCGGCAACAATCGCGATAATTTCGTTATTTTTCCACCCACTGCTTGCGTTCATTTTTGCAAAATATGTCTTTGACCTGCAATTTGAGGTCTTACGAAACCTTGTTGTTACCGCTGCGATGGCGCCGGGTATCAATGCATTTTTATTTGCGAACATGTATAAACGCGCTGAGGATGTGGCCGCCAACACAGTGCTGTTAGCAACGGTAATGTCCATTTTCACGGCTTCTGGCTGGATCTGGTTTTTGGGCTAGGTGCGAAATTAATTCTTTATATCGGATACCCAAATCCGGCAGCAACCTATGGCGCATCCATAGAAAAAACCAGAAAACCTAGCCGTTGCGAAATGCCCTGCTGCCTGCTTTGGCAAGCAATATAACCGGCAGCAATCCGGTCACGGTTACCAAAAGCGCTGCGGGCGCTGCCTCTGCCAGATTTTCAAGCGAGGCCTGACCGTAAACCCGTGTTGACAATGTATCAAAATTAAAGGGCCGCAGAATAAGCGTTGCGGGCAGTTCTTTGACCGCGTCCACAAAGACCAGCAGGCCCGCGACCAATATTGACCCACGGATTAACGGAACATGAACAGACCACAGGGTTTGCCATGAATTACGCCCCAATGATCGCGACGCCATTTCCATTGATGGTGTAACACGCCCCAATGCCGCATCAATACCGCCCTGTGGAATTGCAAAAAACCGAACCGCATATGCAAAAATGATCGCGGCTGTTGAGCCGGTCAAAAGCAACCCAATGTCAAAACCCAATTGCGATTCAACAAAATCAGCAAGAGCATTGTCAAATGCCGCAAGCGGGATTAACAGCCCGATTGCCAAAACAGCGCCGGGGGCCGCGTATCCGATTGCCGTGACAGGCATTAATATTCGTGGCCACCGAAACCGTGATCGTCGCGCGCCATAAACCATAAACAAAGCCCCGATAACCACCAATCCTGCGGCGGTGATCCCTAGATAAAGCGTGTTTGCAGCCGCGCGCCAAAGATGGCTATCCAGCCAGATTTCCGGGCGGGTTAATGCATGTGATGCAATAACGCCAATGGGCAAAACAAAGCCGAGCAAAAACGGTATCAGGCAGGCAATGCTGGCAAAGATGGCCGTTTTGCCGCGCAATATTTCGGGCGTGATCGGGGTTAGACGTGCGGACAGGTTATGGTAACGCCGCCGACGGCGGCTCAGCTTTTCGAACACGGCCAACACAAGAACCAATGTCAGGATAACACAGGCAATCTGCGCCGCGCCGCCCGCATTATAGCCTTGCAACCAAACGGTAAAAATACCGGTTGTCAGGGTTTGGACAGCGAAATAATCGACGGTTCCAAAATCATTCAGTGTTTCCATCATCACAATGGCCAACCCCGCAGCAATTGCAGGTCGCGCCAAGGGCAAAGCCACGCGAAAAAAACTTTGCCAAGGGCCGCAACCCAATGCCCGCGATACTTCGATCATGTTGGCAGATTGTTCACGAAACGCGGCGCGCGACATCAAATAAACATAAGGATAAAGCGACAGCGTTAAAACAAGTGCCGCAAACCAGATCGACCGGATTTCCGGAAACCAGTAATCCCGTGAATTCTGCCAGCCAAATGCAGCGCGCAGCCAATTTTGCACAGGCCCCGCATATTCAAGAAAATCCACCAACGCATAGGCCCCGATATAGGCCGGTATCGCAAGCGGCATCAGCAATGCCCATTCCAAAACTCTGCGCAAAGGAAAGCGTTTCATGACAATCAGCCATGCAGTTCCCGTGCCAATAATCGCCGTGCCAACCCCAACGGTTGCCATTAAAATTAACGAGT
>CAZSSS010000121.1:0-5722 GCA_964609255.1 uncultured Rhodobacterales bacterium | reverse complement strand
TCACGAAAAAAACCGGCCTAATTACCGAAGCAAACCTTAAGGCCGGTCTGAAAGTCGTGGTTAGATTGAGGAAAGAAACAGCCGTATTTGATGCAAAAAAAATCAAGCTCCGCAAAAAATAGGTAAATGATCGAACCAGATCATGGTGCATTTTCGGGGGCAGATTACGATTTATCGTTTTTTTCCAAAGCGTTGAAAATTCAATGGTAGGCCCGGTAGGACTCGAACCTACGACAAAAGCGTTATGAGCGCTCTGCTCTAACCAACTGAGCTACAGGCCCGCCTGCGGGTTTCTTACTCTCGTGTATTTGCAGGGTCAAGGGTGTTCCCTTTTGAATTAGGATGGGCTAAATCAACCATTAAATCACCCTATTTAAGGAACTGGTCATGGTTGAACGCCCCAACGGTCTAACATACGCAGACGCCGGTGTTGATATTGACGCAGGCAACGCCCTTGTGGAGCGCATAAAACCCGCCGCCAAAAGCACCAAACGCCCCGGTGTCATGGATGGTTTGGGCGGTTTTGGCGCGATGTTTGACCTAAAATCAGCGGGGTATAATGACCCGATACTGGTCGCCGCAACCGATGGTGTGGGCACAAAATTACGGATCGCGATTGATACAGGAATTCTGGATACAGTCGGCATTGATCTGGTCGCCATGTGCGTCAATGATCTGGTCTGCCAAGGCGCTGAACCTTTGTTTTTCCTAGATTATTTCGCCACCGGAAAGCTTGACGTGGCAGAAGCCGCACAAGTTGTGGAGGGCATCGCAAAGGGCTGTCGCCTCTCGAATTCGGCCCTTGTCGGCGGCGAAACAGCCGAAATGCCGGGCATGTATGCACCGGGGGATTTTGACCTTGCGGGGTTTTCTGTGGGCGCAATGGAGCGCGGAAAAATGCTGCCTTCGGGCGTGTCTGATGGCGATATTCTGCTGGGGCTGAAATCCAGCGGCGTGCATTCCAACGGCTATTCTTTAGTGCGCAAAATTGTCGAGAATTCCGGCCTTGGCTGGGATGCCCCCTGCCCGTTTTGCGATGGCACGCTCGGCCAAGCCCTGCTCGCCCCGACCAAGCTTTATGTGCGCTCCGGCCTCGCGGCTTATCGCGCCGGCGGGTTACACGCGCTGGCCCACATAACCGGCGGCGGGTTAACCGAAAACCTGCCCCGCGCCCTGCCCGCTGGTCTGGGCGCAGAAATAGACCTTACCGCCTGGGCCTTGCCCCCGGTCATCAAATGGCTGGTTGACCAAGCCGGAATGGCCCAATCTGAATTGCTCAAAACCTTTAATTGCGGCATTGGCATGATCGCCATAGTGGCACCAGACCGCGCCGGGGCCTTGCAGGAAATATTTTAACAAAACGGTGAAACCGTTGTGCAAATGGGCCGCGTGGTCAAGGCAGACGGCATCACCTATTCAGGTGTTTTGACATGAAAAAGCGCGTCGCCATTCTGATTTCCGGTGGCGGTTCCAACATGATGGCACTGGTTAACAGCATGGATGCCAACCACCCCGCCAAGCCGGTTTTGGTTCTGTCAAACACCCCCGACGCGGCCGGATTGGCCAAAGCGGATGCTTTTGGCATTCCCACTACCACCATTAACCATCATCAATTTGACAGCCGTGCCGATTTCGAAGCAAGGCTCCACGCCGCGCTTTTGCAAGCAAATCCCGACATTATTTGTCTGGCCGGTTTTATGCGCATCCTCACCCCTGAATTCATTGAAAAATGGGCCGGAAAAATCCTTAATATCCACCCGTCAATTCTGCCGCTATTTCCGGGGTTGCACACCCACCAGCGCGCGCTTGATGCGGGCATGGCGGTGCATGGCTGCTCTGTGCATCTTGTTACGGCCAAACTGGATAATGGGCCAATATTAGGCCAAGCGGTCATTCCGGTTTTGGCAGGCGACACGGCAAAGGATCTCGCGGTTCGTCTTTTGCCGATGGAACACCAGTTGTATCCTGCGGTTTTGAAAAACTTTGCCGCTGGTGATCCAACAAAAATAACAATTCCCTAAGGCGCGTGGTCGCCACGCACCGCCATTGCCAAAACCATTTTTTGAGGGCTAACATGTGGTCAAGCAACCACAGGAATCACCCCATGAAATTCATCCTGCGCGATGAGGCCCGCGCCACCGAGCGCCGAACCCCCATCACCCCCGCTGACGCCAAAACATTTCAGGCTGCGGGCTTTGTATTGCAGGTGGAACACAGCGACAAACGCATATTTTCAAACGCCGAATACGCCGCCGCTGGCTGCGAACTGGTCAAAGCCGGCACATGGAAAACCGTCAGCAATTGCACAATCCTCGGCCTAAAGGAATTGCCCGATAATCCGGTTGCCTTGCAAAACCAGATGATCCATTTTGCCCATATTTATAAGGGTCAAACCGGCTGGCAGCAAGAAATAAACCGTTTCAAGAATAAGGGCTGTCTCTATGATATCGAATATCTGACCATCAATAACCGCCGCACTGCCGCCTTTGGGTACTGGGCCGGATGGATGGGTGCCGCGCTGGCCGCATGGCGACAGCTTGCCGCTGACCTTGGCCAAACTGGCCCCGAAAAAGGCGTTTCCAGTTTTGAAAGCCGTATCGAGGTCGAAGAGATTCTGAAAAACCTCGCCAACCGCTCAAAAACCCGCCGCGCCGTTGTGATCGGTGCCAAAGGCCGCTCCGGCAGCGGCGCGATTGAGGCGTTAAAACTGGCGGGATATTCGGTGACAGAATGGGACATAGAAGAAACCAGAAACCTGGATAACAACGCCCTGCAAGCCCATGATTTACTTGTAAATTGTGTGCTGATGACTGGCCCTGGCTTGCGGTTGTTAACACCAGAAAACATCGGCAAAGGCAACCTGAAAATGATCTCGGATGTGTCCTGCGACCCGTTCAGTGATTTTAACCCATTGCCCGTTTACGAAGCCCCAACAACATGGGAAACGCCGTTCAAAAACCTTGGTAATGGCGTCGAAATCACTGCCATAGACAACCTGCCCTCAATGCTTCCCTATGAAGCCTCTGTTGATTTTTCCAGCCAGTTAATCAACTCATTGCTGGTCTATCCAAATGGCCCGGAATGGCTGGCAGCTCAAACATCATTCAAAAATGCCAAAAGCCAATAAAAAAGAGCCCTAAGGCCCTTTTCCAAATAGACATAAATCCCGGGGGTCTGGGGGCTGGCCCCCAGCCTTTTTAGCCCACCAATTCAAGACCCGAAAAGAAAAACGCGATTTCCTCAGCAGCGGTTTCTGGCGCGTCAGAACCATGCACGGAATTCTCACCAATGCTCAGCGCAAATTCTTTGCGGATTGTCCCTGCATCGGCATCCGCCGGATTGGTTGCGCCCATGACTTCACGGTTTTTGGCAATGGCGTTTTCGCCCTCAAGCACCTGCACCACGATCGGCTCAGAAATCATGAATTCACATAACTCATCAAAAAACGGGCGTTCAGCATGCACACCGTAAAACTGTTGCGCCTGTGCCAATGTCAGCTGAATGCGTTTAGATGCCACAATCCGCAGGCCTGCGGCCTCAAATTTGGCGACGATTGCGCCGGTCAGGTTGCGTTTGGTGGCATCAGGTTTGATGATCGAAAATGTGCGTTGAATGGCCATCTGGCTGTCCTTTGGGTTAAGTAATATGTGTTGAGGCGGCGCATAACATGGCCACCCCAAATTGGAAAGCCCAACTTGCTAGATCGAGATCGCACCCGTTGCCACATCATACAACAGTTTCACATTCAAAATGATCACCACCAGCGCAATCAATGCTGCTGTGATGGTCATCCAGCGCGGTGCCTGAAGCCCGCGCATCATTTTTCGATTGGCGGTAAACATCACCAAAGGCACCACCGCAAAGGGCAATTGCAGGCTCAGCACCACTTGGCTTAACACCAGCAATCGCGCGGTGCCGCTGTCACCATAAATAAACACCGCAATCACCGCTGGCACCACAGCAATGCTGCGCGTTAACAACCGGCGACCCCATGCGGGCATGCGAAAATGAATGAACCCTTCCATGATGATCTGCCCCGCCAGTGTGGCGGTCACGGTTGAATTCAACCCCGAGGCCAGCAACGCCACCGCAAACAATGTCGAGGCAATGCCAAGCCCCAGAATGGGCGATAACAGATTATAAGCATCTTGAATTTCGGCCACTTCGGTGCGCCCCGTGCCGTGAAACGCGGCCGCCGCCAGCACCAGAATCGCGCCGTTGATAAACAGCGCAAACATCAGCGCCAGCGTTGAATCAATGGTGCCAAGGCGAATGGCATCGCGTTTCTCTGCGTCGGAATCCCCGTAATTTCGGGTCTGGATGATCGCCGAATGCAGGTAAAGATTATGGGGCATAACTGTCGCTCCAATAATCCCCAGCGCCAGATACAGCATATAAGGGCTATCCATAATCGCACGTTGCGGCACAATGCCCGCCAGCAAATCGCCCCAGACCGGATCAGCATAAATGATCTGCACCACAAAACACGCCGCAATCACCAATGTCAGCGCGACAATCACCGCCTCGACCTTGCGAAACCCCTTACCCTGAAGCCAAAAGATCAGAAAAACATCAGCCAAGGTCAGAATGACGCCAATTTCCATCGGCAAGCCAAACAGCAGGTTCAGCGCAATCGCGGTGCCGATTACTTCAGCCAGTTCAGTGGCGATGATCGCCGCCTCAGCCATCAGCCACAAGAACCAGCGCACCTTGGAGCCGTAAGCATCAAAGCACGCCTGCGCCAGATCTCGGCCCGAAGCAATGCCAAGTCGCAGGCTGAGCGCTTGTAAAATGATCGCCATAAAATTGGACAGCACCACAATCGATAACAGCATATAACCAAACGCTGAGCCGCCAGCAATGGACGTCGCCCAATTGCCCGGGTCCATATAGCCCACGGCCACCATATAGCCCGGCCCCATAAAGCCCCCGAGCCGCCGCCAGAATTTTCCAGAATGCACCGGAACTGATCGGTATACCTCGGGCAAGGAGGGCATCAGCCCTTTTTTGTTATGTGTGTTCATGGGTCATCTGTATTGCAGTTGCAAATCATTCGCAAGTAAATAATCCCGCGTTGACACCCCCCTGCCCTTACGGCAAAAGCCCGCCCATGTTAGCTATCAATAATATAACCTTCCGCCTTGAGGGCCGCGTGTTGCTTGACAACACCTCGGTCACAATTCCGTCTGGTCATAAGGTCGGCATTGTCGGGCGCAATGGCACCGGCAAAACCACTTTGTTCAAGTTGATCAGGGGCGAATGGTCGCTGGATGACGGCACAGTCAAAATTCCACGCAACACCCGCATTGGCGGCGTTGCACAAGAAGCCCCCGCATCTGATCTTTCCTTGATTGAAACCGTGCTGGAGGCTGATACCGAGCGTCACGCATTGATGAACGAGGCTGAGACAGCCAGCGATGCGCATCGCATTGCCGAAATCCACGGGCGGCTGGCGGATATCGACAGCCATTCGGCTGAATCCCGCGCGGCGGCCATTTTAAACGGCCTTGGTTTTGACAAAGATGCCCAAGCCCGCCCCTGCAAAGATTTTTCCGGCGGCTGGCGTATGCGGGTTGCTTTGGCCGCCGTGCTGTTCAGCAAACCTGATTTTCTGCTGCTGGATGAGCCAACAAATTATCTTGACCTTGAGGGCACAATCTGGCTGGAAAACTTTTTGGCCAAATACCCCTATACGGTGCTGATCGTCAGCCATGACAAAGAC
>CAZSSS010000120.1:0-5744 GCA_964609255.1 uncultured Rhodobacterales bacterium | reverse complement strand
GGCAGGTTGCGGATTGAAACCTGTTCTTCCAGCAACAAACGAAGCACCGATTGCAGCAGGTCAATAGGCACTTTTTCCGGCACAAATTCATCAAGTATCCGCCGGTTGGCAGCGGCACGTCCGGAATCGCTTACGGCGACAAATTCATCCAGTAATTTGCGCAAAGTGCGGCGGTTGAACAGACGGCCAAAGTTTTGTTTCAGAACTTCTAGCAGGTGGGTGGCGACAACCTCGGTGGGGGTCACAACCGAAAGGCCGCGCAACGCGGCTTCTTCTTGGTCGGCGGGGTCGATCCAGCGGGCGGGGGCACCATAGACAGGCTCCGAGACATCGCTACCTTCCATGGGCAGGCCGGTGCCTTCGGTTAGCAGCACCAGCACACGACCGACCTCCACCTTGGAACGCGCGGCCTCCACGCCCTGAATACGAATGACATAGGTGTCATCGGGCAGCAGGGCAGAATCGGTTAGGCGGATTTCAGGGATGATAACGCCAAACTGGGCGGCAATATGGTTACGCATATTCAGGATGCGGGTATCAAGGCCGGTGGCTTCGTCCATCACTGTGGAAACCAGATTATTGGCAAATTCCAGATGAATTTCATCAAGATCCAGCATATCGCCAAGGGTTTTTTGCGGTGCGGTTTTAACCTGCTCCAACGTGGAAACACGGTCTTTTTCGGCAGCTTCGGCGGCCTTGCGTTTGAAGGCAAACCAAGCGGCCCCGCCTAATACGCCCGCCCCCATTAAAAACGGCACCAAGGGCAACCCCGGCACCAGTGCAAACACTGCCAGCAATCCCGCGACTGTTGCCAAGGCTTCGGGATGGGCGGTTAATTGTTGGGTCAGGGCTTTGTCGGTGGAACCTATGACCCCGCCTTTTGACAATAAAAGCGCGGTGGCAATGGAAATGATTACCGCCGGAAATTGGGTGACCAGCCCATCACCAACGGTTAAAATAGCATATGTTTCAAAGGCTTGCCCTGCGGGTAACCCATGCACAAAAATCCCGATGATCAACCCCATCAAAAGATTGAGCAGCGTAATCAGCAGCCCGGCAATTGCATCACCTTTAACGAATTTGGAGGCCCCATCCAAAGACCCAAAAAACGTGGTTTCTTCTTGCTCGGTTTTGCGACGTTTTTTGGCTTCTTCGTGGTCAATCGCCCCAGCGGCCATGTCGCTGTCGATGGCCAGTTGTTTGCCGGGCATTCCATCAAGCGCGAAACGCGCGCCAACCTCCGCCATGCGGCCCGCGCCTTTGGTGATAACGATGAAATTAACGATTAACAGCACGCCAAAAACCACCAGCCCCAGATAAACCGAGCCGCCCATGATGAACATGGCAAAGCCCTCAATCACGTCACCAGCGGCGCTTGTGCCGGTGTGGCCTTGGCCGATAATCAACTTGGTTGAGGAGACATTCAGCGACAGGCGCAGCATCAACGAGGCCAGTAATATCGTCGGAAAAGCCGAAAATTCCAGCGGGCGGGCGATAAAAAGGGTTATGGTGAAAATCAGAATGGAAATCGCAAAACTGGCGGCCAGCCCGATATCAAGAACAATGGCAGGCATCGGCAAGATCATCATCACAATGATAGAGATCAGCGCGATGCTAAGCAGAACTGTGGGCTGATACAGCGTTGAAATTGTTAACTTTTGCATAGTGTAACCTTAAAATAATGCGCCATTGGTGCCAGTTAAAAGCGTCACGGTTTGACCGCCAAGCATCCCGGACGCCAATGATCCAAGCACGGCTGCGGGGCCTTGGGGCGTGGCCGAATTATCAACATCATTTGATGAATAGGGTGATCCGGACGCCATCGGCGGGCCAGACAAAAACGCATGTTGAACCCCCGGGAAACGCGCGGTTGTGGTGGTTGGCAGCACCAGATGTGGCCGCTCTGGCATGTCGCCTAGATTGGCGCGGATGCGTTCAAAACGGGCGCGGTATCGGCTGGCATAGGTTTCATTGCGCGAATGATACATGCCAGCGGCAAGGGTCCAATCGGCGCTTTCGTCAAACAGCTCAGACATGAATTTGGCCGCATAGCGTGCATTGGCCATCGGGTCGAACATTTGTTCCAGACTGTCAAAATTTTGATGATGCCATTTGTAATTGATCTGAAAACACCCAACATCAAAAGACCGCGCGCCCGTGTCGAATTTTTCTTGGACATAGGCCATGGCCTCAGCGCGGGTATCAAACCAGAAACCGGCGCCTTCCATGTTTACGGTCCACGGCCAAGGTTGTAAGCGCCCGGCGCGGGACCGGCCGGTTTCGGTTAGTGTGATTGCATACAGAACATCGGCGGGCATGCCGCGTTCCGCTGCGGCGGCAGCGCTGGAGGCATCACAAATGGCGGAAACCTCAGATGGTTCCGCAAAAACCGGGCCGGATATTAATAACAACAGGCAATACTTGCCGAATTTCAAAACCATTTGCGGATTCTCCGAAGGGTTAGCGCAGGTTTATGCGCAGTTGGTTACCAAGTCGTAAGCAATCACAAAAAAACCCCGGATGTGCATCGACAGGTCGTAAATTTTGGCCTAAACCCGCGTCAATCAGCAGGAGGAAAATGTGGCGACTGGCCTGGAAATATGTGTCGATACGATCGAATGCGCACTTACCGCTAGTGCAGCAGGGGCCAGCCGGATTGAACTATGTGCAGCCTTGTCCGAGGGCGGGTTGACGCCATCAAACGGGTTAATGCTGGCGGGGGCAAATTTGCCGGTGCCGGTTTACGCCATGATCCGGCCCCGCGCTGGCGGGTTTGTGTATTCGGATGCTGAAATTACCGTGATGCAGCAGGATATTGACGCTGCCAAATCCGCAGGGTTGGCAGGCGTTGTGTTTGGTGTCCTAAACAGGGCTGGCGGGTTAAATCTTGTTGTGAACAAGGAATTGATCGCGCGTGCTGCGCCGCTGAAATGCACGTTGCACCGCGCAATTGATACAGTGCCTGACGCATTGCAGGCCATGGAACAAGCGATTGATCTGGGGTTCGAGCGCATTTTGACCTCAGGCCAGCAACCAAGCGCGGCGCAAGGCGTGGCGCTGATTGCCGATTTGGTCAAAGCCGCGCGTGGCCGGATTTCGATTATGCCCGGCGCAGGTGTGCGTGCTGATAATGTTGCTGAAATTGTGCAAATAACCGGCGTGTCAGAGGTCCACAGTTCTTGTTCAACCAGCGTCACCGGCGCAGGTATGTTTGACAGCGCACCGCGCAGTATCACCGATGCACCCAAGGTTGACGCCATGCTTAGGGCATTAAAATGAACCACCCGCTGCTGCAATCGGTTTTTGGTTTTCCAAAATTCCGCCCGGGTCAGGAGGAGGTCATAGCTGCAATTGATGCCGGTGCAGATGTGCTTACAATTATGCCAACAGGCGGCGGTAAATCGCTTTGTTTCCAGTTGCCTGCGCTTTCGCGTGATGGGGTAACGGTGGTGATTTCGCCGTTGATTGCGCTGATGCGGGACCAAGTTAGCAGTTTACAGGCGGCAGGGGTTGCGGCGGGGGCGCTGACCTCTGGCAACACTGAAGACGAGACAAACCAGGTGTTTGACCAGCTTGAGGCGGGAGAGTTGAAATTGCTTTATATGGCCCCCGAACGGTTGGCGAATATGGGAACGCAAAATATGCTTAGCCGCATCAATGTCGCCCTGCTGGCCGTGGACGAGGCCCATTGCGTTTCCCAATGGGGCCATGATTTTCGGCCGGATTATTTGAAAATCGGGGCATTGCGGCAACGGCTGAATAATGTGCAAACCATTGCCCTGACCGCAACAGCCGATGAAGACACCCGCGCTGAGATCATCAGCAAACTGTTTACCAAACCGCCGCAGGTTTTTCTTGGCGGGTTTGATCGCCCCAACCTGACATTGGCCTTTGAACCCAAATCCGGCCCGCGCCAACAAGTGCTGAAATACGTGGCAGCGCGAAAAGGCGCGCCGGGAATTATATATTGCTCAAGCCGCAATAAAACTGAGCAGCTTGCCGCAGCTTTGCGGGCTGAGGGCCATAATGCGCTGGCCTATCATGCCGGGCTGGATGCCGAAACACGGCGCAATGCCGAATACCAGTTCAAAACCCGTGACGGGTTGGTGATGTGTGCCACAATCGCGTTTGGTATGGGCGTTGATAAACCCGATATCCGGTTTGTTATGCACGCTGACCTGCCCAAGTCGATCGAAAGTTATTACCAAGAGGTCGGCCGTGCAGGCCGTGACGGTGCCGTGGCTGAAACTCTTACGCTTTACGGGGCGGATGATATCCGGCTGCGACGGGTGCAAATTGATGAAGGCATGGCACCAAAGGAGCGCAAAGAGGCGGATCACGGTCGGTTGAACGCGTTGCTTGGGCTGGCCGAAGCACTGGTGTGCAGGCGCAAGGTTTTGCTGGGTTATTTTGGCGAAGAATACCCGCAGGGCTGTGGAAACTGCGATACCTGCCTGAAACCGCCAGAGATATTTGACGGCACAACCGCCGTTCGCAAAGCCCTGTCTGCCATGTTGCGCACGGATGAACGGTTCGGGGCGGGCCATCTGATTGATATTCTGGTTGGCAATCTGACAGATAAAATCAGCCAGCGCGGCCATGATAGGTTGCCAACCTTTGGCGCAGGCAAAGAATATTCGAAACCACAATGGCAGGCGGTGTTTCGCCAAATGATGGGCCACGACCTGATCCGCCCCGATATGGAGCGTTTCGGTGCCTTTCGCATGATGGAAAAAGCCCGCGCAATTTTGCGAAACGAGGAAACCATTGATCTGCGCCGTGACACCATTACCAAGGCCGCCAATACCCCCGAAAGGGCGCGTGCTGTGGCGCTGGTGGGCGAAGAAGACGAAGCACTTTTCTCAGCTCTGCGCAGCAAGCGCCGTGAACTGGCTGAAACCGCCCGCGCACCGGCTTATGTGATTTTCACCGACCGGACGCTTGCCGAAATGGCCGCTAAACAACCGCGAAACCTAGATGAATTTGCCCGGCTTTCCGGCGTTGGCGCCAAAAAACTGGAAAGCTTTGGTAAAATATTTCTTGAAATCATCAATAAATCGCCACAGCCCGAAACCCACCCGGCGCGGCGCAAGCTGGCCTTACGCGGTGGTGGCGATATGTTTGACCAATTGCTTGAAGCACAGGTTGCTTTGGCGCGCGGGGAATTTGGCACGGACAAACACCTAAGCTGCACCAATGCCACGCTGGCAAAAATCGTTAAATCAAGGCCAACAGACATAGCGACTCTTGAAGCTATATCTGGTATGAATGCGCAAAAATCGAAGCGTTTTGGTGAGGCATTTTTGAAAATTCTAACCGGGGATTAGCCAAAGTCCAGCGCTACAAAAGATGACAAAAGCGGTGATACAGATTGAGGAAAAGAATGTGCGTGCGCAACCATCGTATCGGGTTGATATATGCCGCCCGCGGCCCGGCAGGGTATGTTTACATGCCCGAGCGGAAATCCTTTATTCTGCCAAACATGTTTTCGACCTTATGGCATTGCTTATAAGGGGTTTTATTATACGGAATTGCGCATTTCCAGTTTTTCTTGGGGGGAATGCGGGGCATAATCTCTTCGACAGATACTGACTCTGAATACGCCCTCATTGACGGCACAATCATCAGCGCCCACCAAAAGACAAGCGGTGCAAAAGGGGGACTATCAATCAAACTATCGGCTGTTCAAAAAGCGGGCTGACCACCAAGATTCTTTGTCTCACGGATGCCGTTGGTAACCTTGT
>CAZSSS010000119.1:0-5751 GCA_964609255.1 uncultured Rhodobacterales bacterium | reverse complement strand
TTTCGTGATTTATACTTTGTTAACAAAGTATTAACCAATTTTTTCATAATATAATACGCACTATTTTACCAAAGGAATATCACGTTATTGGCGAGTAATACATCAACAGCCGGCCATACCTTTGGTGCGCAATTCAATTGGCGCTTGCCAGAAATATGTCAGGCTGGATGATGACCAAATCCTGGCGCTCAATAATTCCGGCAATCACCAATATGGCATCGCCAATATCCGGTGACAGCGCCGCCGCCGCAATTTTTTGCAATGCAATCGCCACGGTTTCAAAAAGAACGTCACTTGAGGATTCCTCAACGATACCAACCATATCAATGGCGAAGTTACTTAAAATCCGGTCGCGTTCTTCATCAAGAATTTGCTGCACAACCTCTGCCAGCACCAGATCAACAGTGGCAAGACAATCAAATTGTGGCTGCGTTAAACAGCCCTGTGCTATGCCCGCCATACGGCCCGGAAAATTACCGGATTGGGCCAAAAGCGGCGCAGACATAACAAGCCACACCACCCCGATTTTTATATTTTTAAACTCAGTTTTTAACACTATTAATCGCTCCAGCCTATTTGGCGTCACCCCTTTGATTATCCAAAGTGCCCATAAATGATTAATCAATAATGAATAATCTATTAACCAGATCGGCAGTGGCAGCGGTTTTCTTTGCTGTTGCCTTGGGTGCAGGCATTGCCGCAAAAACCGAAATTGCTGTTGAGCTTCATCATGGCACCCGCGCATATTCCCTTCGTTCCGACCATATTATCCTAAGCGATTGCCTTGCGCAGGCCACCCGAATTACCGCAAGACTTTTGCCAAAAGACCAGCGCCGCGATTTGCTGCGTCATTGTGAAACCGTAACCAATGACATTTTGCTCTCATCGCCAAGGCAGGCTTTTGGTTGGTATTGTGCTGCATATTTTCGTTATTCACTGGGGGATAACGCGGGTTTTAATGCGGCATTACACTCCTCCTATTTGAACGGCAAATCTGAGGTATGGCTGGCACGTCTGCGCATTGCCTTGGCCGCGCGCGGGCAGCATGATTTATCATCCGATAATTCCAATGCCCAATTTGCCGATATTTCGCTGGTTCTTGGCAGTAAATATGTTGAGGAAATTGCAACGCGATACATTCAAGACGCTGATTTTCGCCCCTTGGTAACAACAATTTTGCCCCAACAACCAATAAAGGTTCAATCAACCTTTCTGTCTGCGCTGAAACAAAAGATGCGGGGAAATTCCGGTGAATAAACAAAACCAAACCCCGCGCATAACATTTTTTGGCATTTTGCTGATCTTGCTGTTGTCGCCGGTTCCCTTGGCAAGCAACCGGCCGGTTTTCTGGTTAATCTGGGGGTGTTTTATTTTTACATTGGCGGGTTTGCAGTGCCTAAACTACCCCGATCAACGCTTGCCAGATCAAATTTTGCCCCGCTTCTTTTGGCTTTTACTTGCTATCCTGATGGTTTTCATAGCAACGCAGGTTTTTTATCCGCTAAGCATTGCCCCGCGTGCATCATCACTGGCGCTTTTGCGGATGGCCTCATATATCATCTATTTTTGGCTGGTATTGACCTGCTGCACCAACGCGAATACCCGCATGGTTTTACTAACATCTTGTTTTGTTATTCTGCTTTATCACAGCGTTATCGCGTTGCTTTTATATGTAAATGTTTTTGATCTACCGCTGGTTTTTGCAAAATCGGACTATCCCGACAGCCTGACGGGAACATTTGTCAACCGCAATTCGTTTGCGACATATCTTGGCATGGGGTTACTGACAGGCGTTGCACTGCTGGAAATCCACCTTGGTAAAATACGCCAGCCCGTGGCATCAATACTTGATTACCTTACCCCGGGCCGCGCGTTTATTCTGTGCGGAATTATAATTTTTACAGTGACCCTGTTTTTAACAAATTCACGGTTTGGATTGGTTGCATCAGGATTGGGGTTGATCACGTTTATATGTCTTAATTCGTGGAAAAACCACGTTTCAGCACGCAACTGGCTGTTGCCAATGCTGCTAATGGCGATTTTTATCACAGTTGCGTTTGGTTTTCAGCGGTTTTCAGGGTTTCGTATTTCTGCATTATCCCATGATATTTCAACCCGCCTGACCTTATATGAGCAAGTCTGGTCAATGATCCAAAACCAACCCTGGTCCGGGTTTGGCGCTGACAGCTTTCCTGTGGCGTTTCCCCGGTTTCATTTGCCCACGCTGGATCCCGATTTGGTCTGGGACAAAGCCCATAACAGCTTTTTAACCAATTGGGCTGAGCTTGGTTTGGTTTTCGGATCGATCCCGATTATTGCCGGGCTTATCGTTATGCGCGCGCTTTTTCGCAGTGCCCAAACGGCGACGGAAAATCGGCACATGGCATTATTGGCAATTGCGGTTCTGGTGCAAACCGCCAGTCATTCGTTGGTTGATTTCAGCCTTGAAATTCAGGCAAATGTCTTTGTTATTCTGACAATTATTGCATTGGGGTTGCACACGCCCCCACAGGCGGAGGCGGATAAAATGAGCTGGTAATCTTTTTTTGCGCGTTTCAAACCGATTTTGACTGCTTGAAATCCACCTTAAGTAGTATAACCTGTAAAAAATTGAGCAAATAAAGATGATCGAAGACAGCATAGACCTCCATTCCCTTTTTGCGGTGCTCAAGCGCCAGGCCAAAATATTTTGGTCGGTGCTGCTGCTGGTTTTTGTCATTACCCTTTTGATTTTGGTCGCTATGCCGGCCAAATACAGCGCCTCGACCATGATTCAAGTGATGCCAACCGCGAAAAACCTGTTGGATGACAGCGATATTCCCCAGAATTTCGGCATTAATAATGCGCGCGTCGACGGGGAAATTGAAATTCTGAATTCAGATGCAGTTGCCATGCAAGTTGTTGAAAACGGCGCATTTTTCGACATCTCCGACAATGATCAAACCGGCAGAACCCGGGCGATCAGGGCTTTTCAAAATACAAATTCTGTCACCCGGAAAGGTCAGACATATATTTTGATTGCTGAGGTGACCTCATCTTCGCCACAACGCGCTGCGGGGTTGGCAAATCTGTGGGCGCAAAGTTATATCAACCATCAGGTTGCCGCAAAAGTTGGCGAAATCCGGCGCGTGGAAAACATTGTCGCCGCCAGATTGCTTGAAATCCAGACCACGCTGATTAGCTCCGAAGCAACTTTTGACAGCTTTATTTTGCAAAATATTGATATATTGGAAAATGTAGCAAATATCGGGGTGCTTCGCGACCAATTTGGCGGGGTTCAGCGTTCCATCACCGAAAATTCTGAGCAAGCGCAGATGACGGCGGCCAACATCCAACAGGCTGACTGGCCCAAGCTTGGCTTGCAGATTTCGGACGATGCATTTCAGGCATTGCTTGTCGCGCGGCATGATCTTGATACGCAAATTCTGGCCAGTGATGCAGACGACCCGCAATCAGCGGGTTTTGCGCAACAACTGCAAGAAATCGACGCGCAGCTGTTGGCAAAAGCCGCTGATCATTTGTTGATTGTGGAAAACAACATCGCCGTTCTGCAACTGCAAAAAAACCATGTCATGACACAAATTCGTGAAAAAGTTCTGAGCGCTGATATTCCTGCCAGTTTGGTTACACAAATTTATGCGCTCCAACAGGAAGCAACGATAACCCGGGCCGAATACGACACCTTGATTGAACGCCGCCGCGCGTTGGCATTGCAAGCGGACCTGCAAATCGCCGATAGCCGGGTTATTTCACCAGCACTGCCGCCTTTATCCGCATCACTTCGGGGCAAGAAAGTTGTGGCGGCTTCAGCAGCCGGGTTGGCGATTATGATCGGGCTGGGGCTGGCGTTTTTGAACGAATTTCGCATCAGCGGTTTTACATCAGCAGAGCAGCTGGAAAACGTGTTGATGCTGCGGGTTGGCGGATGTATTCCGGCCATTACCAAACCCGCAAAAACCAAAAATACAACCGATGCGGTTGCCCAAAAATTTATGTCTGAACCCTTGTCGCATTATACCGAATCCATTCGCAGGCTTCATGTCAGCATGGATCAGGCGCTTGCGCGGTTACAGGGTGATAAAAACGCTGGGCATATTATTGTCGTTGCCTCCTCGGTGCCGGGTGAGGGGAAGTCGAATACGAGTATTGCGCTTGGTCAGGCCTATGCTCTGGCGGGGAAAAAATGTTTGCTGATTGATTGTGATTTGCGCAATCCAAAGCTGCACAATTTGCTGAATGGCCAATCAAAATCATCCCTATCCGATGTTCTTGAGGCAGATATTTCCCAAAAAACCATCGCCGATATGACATTTCTGCGTGATAAAACCGGCCTGAAAACCCTGACAGGCCACGACCCGGCCCTCATGCCGGATGGCCAAATATTTACGGGCGAGAAATTTGGCCAACTGGTTGCTTTTGCAAAGTCAAATTTTGACATCGTTATCTTTGATACGCCGCCGGTTTTGCCGGTTACCGATACTGTGCATTTGGCCCGGTTTGCTGATGTTATCGCCCTGACGGTTAAATGGGCGAGCACCAAACAATCCGACGTTAAGGCCTCGCTTAAAATTCTTGATAATGCCAAGCAGCCAAATACCGAAATTATCGCGGTGCTAAGCCAGCAAACTGGTGCTGGTTATGCCAATAATTCCAAGTATTACAAATAAAAAGGGCCGCGAAACCGCAGCCCTTTTCGAATATATGCAGCGCAGATTAACGCTTGGCTAATCCTAGCTATTAAAATTACTTTTAGTATCAATAGCTTGCAGTGCAGTGTAAATAGCTGCTAATTAACTGCTAACTTTATAATGTGTGGTGATTTTGCGGTAGGATATTGTTTTTGCGACACAATATACGTTTACAACCTATTCTCTAATATCCACAGTTTTCATAATTACTTGCCATGCATTCCCGCGCAAGTGCTTGCGCCGTCAAAATGTCAGCTCTTTCCATTTGCTCAGCAACTAAATCCCTTATTTCTGCAGCTTTTTCGCCACCGTTTGCGTTAGCAACGTTTGCCCACATGTGCGCAATAACGTAATCCTGCAAAACACCACTACCCATATAGTACATCAAGCTTAAGTTTCGCTGCGCACTCGCCTCTCCTTGTTTAGCCGCCAACAAAAACAACATATTTGCCTTCGCAAAATCCTGTACGACACCGCTGCCGCTATTATACATAACTCCCAAAAAGTGCTGCGCTAGAGCAAACTCTTGCTCCGCTGCCAAAGTATACCACTTTAACGCATTCGCATTATTTTGCGCTACCCCTTCACCAACACTATTCATGTATCCTAATTCAAACTGTGCAAATACGAATCCCTGTTCCGCCGCCAATGTATACCATTTTACCGCCTCATTATAATCCTGCACAACACCGTAGCCATTGTTGTACATGCGCCCTATAAAAAACTGTGCGTTTGCGTCATCTTGTTCTGCCAGCACACTAAATTCAATAAATGCCGCCCCGTAATCTCCAGCCCTGTAAGCATCCATTCCTTTTTCAAAATCTGCAGCATGTGCTGTCGTAAGCGTTAACGCCAAGGCAACAATTAGAGCCAACCACATTTTTTTCATCACAATTCACCCAAAAAAGTTAGTTTTTCAAATAATGTCATATTGTAAAAATCTTGCAACTATAAAGCATCCACCATTCCAAGTTAGTCACCCAATTAATTTCCGCATATTCTGCCTAATTGCTTTCCGTTTAGCCAACAGCGCCAGTTCATCCACATCATCGTGCGTCAGTAT
>CAZSSS010000118.1:0-5755 GCA_964609255.1 uncultured Rhodobacterales bacterium | reverse complement strand
TCCATGCGTGCCGCCAATTCGTGGTTATGGGTCGCGATTAGGGCTGACAGGCCGGTTTCACGCACCAGCTCCATCAAAACCGCAAAAACCTGATCCGAGGTTTCGGGGTCAAGATTTCCGGTTGGTTCATCCGCCAGCAGAATTTTGGGCGAATTGGCTAAGGCCCGACAAAAAGCAACCCGTTGTTGTTCGCCGCCTGATAATTCGGCGGGCCGGTGGTCATAGCGCTCAGACAGCCCAACGCGGTCAAGTAATTGCCGGGCATTCTGGGTTGCGTCCATCTTGGAAACACCGTTTGCACGTTGGGGCAAAGCAATGTTTTCCAGTGCTGAGAATTCTGGCAACAAATGATGAAATTGATAAATAAACCCCACGGTTTCACGCCGCAGTTTTGTCCGGAATTTATCTTTGCCCGTGTTGGCCCGCGTGCCATTTATCCAGACTTCGCCCGATGTGGCCTCGTCCAGCAGGCCAGCGATTTGTAGCAAGGTTGATTTCCCCGCGCCCGACGGCGCAATCAGGCCCACAATTTCACCGCGTTGCAGCGCAAAATTTGTGTTATTCAAAACCGATATTTCATTGGCTTTGCCTACAAAATATTTCTTTGAAATATTGCGCAGCTCCAGCACGGGTTTATTCATAACGCAGGGCCTCCACCGGCGAGAGTTTGGCCGCGTTACGTGCCGGGATAATTGTGATCAACAGCGATAACGTAAGCGACAAAATAACGGTAATCAACACATCCTCCAGCCGCAGCCGCGACGGCACTTCGGACAGCATTTTGATGCTTGGATCCCAGACGGAACGGCCAGCAATCTTTTCGACCAAGACCTGAATGTCGGAAATAAAATAGGCAAATGCACAGCCAAGCGCGACGCCCAGTAACGTGCCAATAATGCCGATAAGCGACCCGCAGATGAAAAATACCCGCATAATTGACCCTTGCGTTAAGCCAATAGTGCGCAAAATGCCGATATCACGCCCTTTATTTTTAACAAGCATCACCAGCCCTGAAATGATATTCATGGCTGCAATCAGCACCACCAGCGACAGGATGATGAACATCACACGGCGTTCGGTATCAAGTGCGGCCAAAAACGCGCCATTCGCATCGCGCCATGTCCAGAGCCGCGCGTTATAACCAGTGGCCAACAGCAAAGGGTCGCGCAGGTTTTCGACGCCGTGCGGGTTCTCAACCATTACTTCAATTTCGTCGGCTAACCCCTCACGATTAAAGAAGCTTTGTGCTTCGGTAAAGGGCATATAGATGCGAGTTCGGTCAATATCAGAGCGCCCAACCTGAAAAATATAGACAACCTTATAATCGTTAATGCGCGGGGTTGTGCCAAAGGGGCTTTTGACACCGTCGGGCGCAATAAGCTGGATAAAATCGCCAACCCGAAGGTTGAGCGCCCGTGCAATTCCATTGCCAATCGCCACGCCGTTTTCAAAATCTGCCAGATCTCCGGCAGAATATTCGGGGCTGATAATTGACGGAATGCTGCGCATATCTGCCAGCGTTTCTCCCAACACCTGAACGCCGGTGTTTTGGCCGTTGGCTGATGCCATAACTTGGGCGCTGATAATCGGGGCGGCGCGCAAAACGCCGGGAACCGCGGCTACTGATGTGGCCAGCTCGGTATAATTCTCGATGCTGCCCAAGCGCCCGCGCGCGGCATCGTATTGGGTGGAATAGATGGTTACGTGGGCATTTGCCCCCAATATCTGGTCGGTGAATTCTTCGCGAAACCCGATCATAACCGCCTGCACAACAATCAAGGCCGCCACGCCCAGCATCACCCCAATCAACGCATACCACGCGATAACCGAGATGCCGCCCTCAACGCGGCGCGCCCGCAGGTAACGCCACGCAATGGTCCATTCAAAGCCGGAAAACGGTCGGGTTGGGGAATTACTCAAGCATCAATCCTTTGTCTGCGTAAACCTGACCACAGCGATCCAGCGCGGCCTCTGGTGACATTTCCTCGCTTTCGCCTGTGCGGCGGCAAGTAAGCTCTATGACGCCGTTTTTCAACCCGCGCGGGCCAACGGTAATGCGCCAAGGCACCCCGATCAGGTCCATATCGTTAAATTTGGTTCCGGCGCGTTCATCCCGGTCATCATAAAGCGGATCAAGCCCGCAAAGCTGCAAGCCTTTGTAAAGCATTTCACAAACAGGATCAGTGGCTTCGCCGCCTTGCTTAAGGTTAACAATGCCCACCCGGAAAGGCGCCACGCCTTCGGGCCAGATAATGCCGTTATCGTCGTGGTTGGCCTCTATCAAGGCGCCGATCAGACGCGAAACCCCGATGCCATGGTTGCCCATATGCACATGAATTTGTTTACCCTCAGCGTTATTCACGGTGGCCTTCATGCTGTCGGAATATTTGGTGCCGAAATAGAATATTTGCCCAACCTCGATGCCGCGCGCCGTGCGCTGACGGTCGGCGGGAACCTGCGCGAACAGATCCGCATCATGGGTTTCGTCGGTGCGGGCATAAGGCGTGGTGAATTCGTCAAACACCCCTTGGCATTGCGCATAATCATCATAATCAATCGCGCGGTCGCCCAAGCTTAGGGAGGTCACGGCGTTATCGTAAAATACTTCGGATTCGCCGGTTTTGGCCAGCACCAGAAATTCGTGGCTATAGTCGCCACCGATCGGGCCTGTATCCGCCTTCATCGGAATGGCTTGCAGGCCCATCCGTTCATAGGTGCGCAGATAACTGACAAGATGGCGGTTATAGGCGTGCAGGGCTGACGCCTTATCGATGTCAAAATTATAGCCGTCTTTCATGAAGAATTCGCGGCCACGCATCACGCCAAAACGCGGGCGGACCTCATCACGGAATTTCCACTGGATGTGATACAGGGTTTTGGGCAGCTCTTTGTAAGAACCGATATTGTTGCGAAAAATATCGGTAATCAGTTCCTCATTGGTCGGGCCATAAAGCATATCGCGGCCATGGCGGTCGGTGATGCGCAGCATTTCCTTGCCGTAATCCTCATAACGGCCACTTTCGCGCCACAAATCCGCTGATTGCAAGGTGGGCATCAGCATCGGAATATGGCCAGCGCGCATTTGTTCCTCATGCACGATATTTTCCAGACGACGCAGGATTTTGAAACCCAGAGGCAGCCAGGAATAAATGCCAGCGGCAGATTGCCGGATCATACCGGCGCGCAACATCAGCCGGTGGCTGACGATCTGCGCTTCGGCAGGATTTTCCTTTAGGGTGGGCATGAAATAGCGGGAAAGACGCATGTGGGTGGCTCCGAATACAGTGTTAAGCATCGTTTAAGGCAAGGGGGCATGGCCTGCAATGAAATGATTTGGGGATCAGCGAAAAAACCGTTGCAGAATCGTCATATCTGGCGTTATGTTGGTAAACGAGTTGCGCAGAAGGTCGCCATGGGAAACCATCAGGACAACCTCGCCTACTTCGACAAATGGCCTCGGAATTTGGCTCAAGTCTCAGGGAAATACTAAAAGCGGCTCGGGATTCGGGCCGCTTTTTTCATGGGGATAATGTCAGGGTGCTTGTGCACCCCAGCGCAGCGGCTAGGCTGTTCAGCCGCTTTTCAACCATTTCCCCCGCCAGGCCCGTGGCCGGAAGGCAAAGCGTGATCACATCGTTTTCACGACTGATTTTGGTTTGGGCCAGCGTTGCCGCCATCGCCCCCGAAACCATGGCACCAAGACGCATGGCCTTGCCCAGAATTTGGGCTTTACTGGCTGTTACATCATCCAGCAGCAGCAATGCAGGCTGGTTTTCATAACCGGATGATTTATACCGCGTTCTAATCGCCAAGGCCAAAAACAGTCGGCCCTGATGGTCAACACCGCCCATATTCGCCCGAGTCACCGCCTCAAAGCTCATGTCGGCGCGGTAATCCGGATGGCTGCGCCATGTAACATCATGCAACAGGCAGGCCGCATGCATCAAACGCATATATTCCGGCGCGTGGTCTGCAAAAAGCGGTGCCAGCCACCGGAATAATGCATCCCCAAACCCCGGAAACCGAGCATTTCTGCGTTCCATATTCAGACACGCCTCTATCAACGGGTCAAGCTGGCGCGTTTTTTCGGGCATTTCTTCATACAGCATTCCCTCGCGGATACCATAACTTGAAATGGCAATAGAGGCGGGTTTAAGCCGGTCAATCAGGTGAACCATTACTTTTGCCGCAAGCGGAACAAGTTTCAAGCGCGCCATGGATGTGTCGACATATTGCGACAACTCCTCAGCGCTGCGCGCCTCAGCCCAGACGGCTGTATCCAGCATTTGTGCGGGCAGCAGGGTGTATTCATGCAGCACTTTCAACGGATACCCTTGACGGGTCATATCCAGCCGCGCGAGCGCGCGCCACGAGCCACCCACCAAGAACAAACGCGCGGCCTGCGCTGACATATTCATTGCCCTGATTTGCGTGGCGATATGATCATCCAGATCACCGTGAAAATCCCGCAATTTCAACGGCCCCAGCGGTGATGTTTCGCACTGCCCGACAGTGCCACCATGCAATTCCGCCAGCTCCATCGACGCGCCGCCAATATCGCATACCAGACCTTCGGCCTCTGGCCAGCCTAACAGAACACCTTGCGCTGAAAGCCGCGCCTCCTTTGCGCCGGTGGCAACATGCAGTGTCAAACCCAACTCTTGTTGCACCGCCGCACAGAAATCCGGCCCATCGGATGCCTCACGCACCGCCGCAGTCGCCACGGTTTTAATAGATTTCAGCCCCATATTATCAAGTAAGGTCACAAAACGATGCAATGCCAGCATGGCGCGCGTTCGCCCAGCAGGGTTAAGCTTGCCCGTGTCGCTAATCCCTGTGCCAAGGCCGCACAAGATTTTTTCATTATAAAAATACGCTGGAGAGCGCGACACATCGTCAAAAACCACAAGCCGCACCGAATTTGACCCCACATCAATCACGGCCAATCGATTTGCGTTTGGGTCAATCATGGGAATGGGTTAAACGCGGCGCGTCTTTGGCCCCCACAGAACCGCGCCCCGAAAGCGAGGGGTTTTCCATGAAAAACCGATGGCAGGAAAATGCCTTTTCGCCTGCGTCATGGCGTAAATACGCGCCATCCGCTTGCAAAACCCAACTTTGGGCCTGATCCGCAAGGTTGGCCGCCATCACCTGATCAATGATCTGTGCATGAACGGTTTTATTCTTGATTTGCACCAGCGATTCCACCCGCCATTTCAAATTCCGCCCCATCCAGTCTGCGCTGGAAATATAAACTTTGGCTTTGCTTGATGGCAATCCAAAACCATTGCCAAAACACGAAATACGCGAGTGTTCCAAAAACCGGCCAACAATCGATTTTACCCGAATATTTTCCGATAACCCCGGCACGCCGGGGCGTAATCCGCAAATACCGCGAATGACAAGGTCAATTTTTACCCCCGCCGAACTGGCTCGATAAAGCGCGTCGATCACGTCAACTTCGATCAGTGAATTCAGCTTTACCCAGATCGCTGCGGGCTTGCCTGCCGCCGCAAAAGCCATCTCGGCCTCAATGTTTTGCAGCAGCGTTTCTTTGAGAGTTAGCGGTGAGATCGACAGGTTTTCCAGCACCTCAGGCTGCGCGTATCCCGACACATAATTGAACACCTTGGTTGCATCACGCGCCAATGCTTTGTCGCAGGTAAAAAACGAAAGATCCGTGTAAAAATTGGCGGTAATCGGATGGTAATTTCCGGTGCCAAAATGGGTGTAGGTCGCCAGTTTTTTGCCCTCG
>CAZSSS010000117.1:0-5783 GCA_964609255.1 uncultured Rhodobacterales bacterium | reverse complement strand
GCTGATGGCGGCTATTTGGTGGACCCGCAAACTGCGGAAACCATCACCAACGTGTTGCGCGGGGCATCAAGCATTCGTGCGATTGCCAATGTGGTGCAGGTTGAGGCCACAGCATTTGATGTGCTGGTTGATCACACCGATATTGGCGCTGGCTGGGCGGATGAAACCACATCTACCACCGAAACCGGCACCCCGCAGATTGACCGCATTTCGATCCCGCTGCATGAACTTTCGGCCCTGCCAAAAGCATCACAACGCCTGCTGGATGACAGCGCATTTGATGTTGAGGGTTGGTTGGCAGCGCGTATCGCGGACAAATTCAGCCGCGCCGAGAGCCTGTCATTCATTAGCGGTGACGGCATTGATAAACCAACAGGTTTCTTGACATATACCGCTGTTGATAATTCCAGCTGGGCCTGGGGCGATCTGGGTTATGTGGCCACGGGTGCTGCGGGTGATTTCAACGGAATTGACCCTGCGGATGCGATTGTTGATCTGGTTTATGCGCTGGGTGCGCGTTACCGTGCCAACGCCGCATTTGTGATGAATTCCAAAACTGCCGGTGCGGTTCGCAAAATGAAAGACGCTGACGGTCGTTTCCTTTGGTCCGATGGTTTGGCCGCTGGTGAGCCTGCGCGCCTGATGGGTTATCCTGTGCTGATCGCTGAGGATATGCCGGACATTGCCGGCGACGCAACAGCGATTGCATTTGGTGATTTTGGCGCGGGTTACACCGTGGCTGAACGCCCTGATCTGCGCATTCTGCGCGATCCGTTTAGCGCTAAACCACATGTTCTTTTCTATGCAACCAAACGTATTGGCGGCGATGTTTCGGACTTTGCGGCGATCAAATTGTTGAAATTCGCGGTGTCCTAAACCTTTGGGCTGACACTGTGATGGGGCGGGGCTGAAGGGCCCCGCTCCGGTGTTCCCTCGTGCCTTTCTGGTTTGAAATCTCCCTCCGCTCGGGCGGCATGGGGGCACCTTTTTAGCAATTAGTTGGACTGGAATAATATGAACGGCACTATCCTGAAAGACCCGCGATCCGAGCTTGAATTCAGCTTTGACTGGCGGCTGGGGTATTTAATGAAAAACGAAACAGTTGTGGATGACCTTGGCTGGACAATCCAGCCAGTGGATAATGATCCTAACTGTTTGAAAATAATCGAACAAACACATTCAACACACCAGTCCCGTGTGGTGATTCTGGGCGGGGTTTCAGGGCAGGTTTACCTGCTAACCTGCACCATTGGCACCAATAAAGGCCGGGTGTTGAAACGCGCCGTAATCCTGCGGATTTCTGGCGATGAACATTCAGGAGAGTTCCATGAAATTGACTGAAACTACGCCGCTGATAACAGCGGATATTCCGGTTGCCGCATTTAGCGACTTTATGCGGCTTGGCAGCGGGTTTGCTGATGATGGCAGCCAAAATGTTTTGCTGGAAACGGTTTTGCGTGCCGCGATTGGCGCAGTTGAGGCGCGAATTGGCAAAATTCTGATCGCGCGGGGATTCAACTGGCAGATATATGTCTGGCGACGGGACCGAAGCGCGCAGGTCTTGCCCGTGGCACCTGTGAATGCGGTCAACCAGATTGTGCTTATTGATGATCTTGGGGTATCAACCCCGGTTCCGGTGCTTGATTATCGGTTAGAATTTGATTCGGCACGACCTCGGTTAATGCCAACCGGCAATTATTTGCCCGAAGTTCCCGTGAATGGGTCGGCAGTAATATCGTTTGATGCCGGGTATGGTATCTGGAGCGATATCCCGAGCGATTTGCGCCAAGCGGTGTTCCTGCTGGCGGCGAATTATTATGAAAATCGCAATGATCTGGGCAAAGCTTCAGGGCAGATGCCCTTTGGCGTTGCTGCATTGCTGGAACCGTATCGCGACGTGCGACTGGGGGCGGCATGAGCGTGCCAAACCTGAACCGTAAACTGATACTTGAGGAGGCCGTGCGAAGCGCAGACAGCATGGGCGGGGTTATTGAAACCTGGACAGCGCTGGGGGCCATCTGGGCCAGTTTGGACGCGCGCGGCGGGACAGAACGATTGATTGGCGGGCGGATGGTTCCCCTGACCAAATTCAAGATTATCACACGCGCAACGCCGTTTGGATCAGCATCGCGCCCCCGCGCTGAGCAACGTTTTGTTGAGGCAGGGCGGGTGTTTGACATTCTGGCTGTCGCAGAAATGGATGGCGCGGCGCAGTATCTTGAAATCTGGGCAGAGGAGGGACGGTCATGAGTTATGCAATGAGCGCTGCCATGCAAGAGGCTGTTTTTAATGCGCTTTCCGGCGATGTTGTGCTGGGCGCACTGATTGGCACAGCGATTTATGACGCGCCGCCCGTGCCGGCTGACCAGACGTATATCTTGCTCGGCGCGGATGTGGCCAAGGACAGATCCAGCGGCACGCACAAAGGCGCAACGCTGGATTTTGAGGTAAACGTAATGAGCGATGTGCATGGTTTCGAGACCGCCAAACTGGTGGCAGCGGCCATTTGTGACGTGCTGATTGATGCAGACCTGACACTGTCGCGTGGATCACTGGTGAACATGAAATTTCTGAAATCGCGCGCACGGCGCGGGGTTTCGCCCGAACAACGCCGGATTGCGCTGGTTTTCCGCGCAATCCTCGATGATGGCTCTTATTAAGGAATAAAAAATGGCTGCTCAAAAAGGCAAAGACCTTCTGATTAAAATTGATATGACCGGTTCCGGCACGTTTTTAACGTTCGCTGGTTTACGGGCCACACGGATTTCGTTCAACGCTGAAACGGTGGATGTGACCAATATGGTTTCAGCCGGGGGCTGGCGCGAATTACTGGCCGGCACCGGCGTGCGTTCGGCAAGCATTTCGGGTTCCGGTGTGTTTCTGGATGATTATACAGATGAACGGGCGCGGCAAATATTTTTCGCTGCGGATATTCCTGATTTTCAGGTGATTATTCCCGAGCTGGGAACATTGCAGGGACCATTCCAGATTACCTCATTGGAATATGCGGGTAATTATGACGGCGAGGCGACCTATGAGATCGCACTGGCATCGGGCGGCGAACTAACGTTCACGGCGGATGTTTGATGAATCCGTATAGGGGGGATGTAACGCTGGTTCTGAACGGTGAGACGCATAACATGCGTCTGACCCTTGGAGCATTGGCGGAACTGGAAGCAGATCTGGCAACAGGGTCATTGTTGGCGCTGGTTGAACGGTTTGAAACGGGGGCGTTTTCGGCTGGCGATTTGGTGGCGCTTTTACTGGCCGGTCTGCGCGGTGGCGGCACGCAAATTGACCGTGCCACACTAAACACAGCCCAAATTGAGGGTGGCGCAGTTGGCGCGGCACAAGCGGGCGCTTTGCTGTTGAAACGCGCGTTCACACTGCCCGATGAAAAAATTTAACTGGGTTGAATTAATGCGGCTGGGGATGACGCATTTGCGGTTATCCGCAGATCAATTCTGGGCGCTAACACCGGCTGAACTGGTATTAATGAGCGGGGCTGACGCCAAAGCTGCGGCGGTGCTTACGCGCGCCGGGCTTACCGATTTAATGACCCAATATCCCGATGAAATTCTAAGGAGCGAAGATGGCTGAGACGGAGCAAGATCTTGAAAATCTAGACATTGTGTTGGGAGAGCTGGAAGGCAGTATTGCGGCAACGCAAGGCGCAACACAAGCATTTCAGGCGGAACTTAAGGGCACCGAAACGGCGCTGGCAGCGGCTGGGCAACAGGCGACACGCTTTACGCGTTCGGTTGGCGGCAGTTTGCGAACCGCGTTTGATGCGCTGGTTTTTGACGGCGCAAAATTAGGTGACGTTCTGCGAAACCTGAGCTTGTCGATCTCAAATTCAGCGCTGGATTCGGTGCTGAACCCGGTGGCCTCGCATTTTGGTAATCTGCTTGGTGGCGGGCTTGAGAGCCTGATACAGGGCATTTTACCCTTTGAAAACGGCGCCGCATTTTCCGGGGGACGTGTCACGCCATTTGCAAATGGGGGCGTGGTTTCGGGGGCAACTGCCTTTGCGATGCGCGGCGGAACTGGTTTGATGGGCGAAGCCGGACCAGAGGCCATAATGCCGCTGGCGCGGGGCGCTGACGGCAAGCTGGGCGTGCGCGGCGGCGGCGGTGGCAGCACGGTCACGGTTAATATGAATATTTCAACACCTGATGCGGCAAGTTTTCAACGCTCTCGCACGCAGGTTGCGGCCGGTGTTCAACGGGCATTGCAACGCGGCGGGCGCAATCTTTAGGGGGATGACATGAACTTTCACAATGTTCGATTTCCAACGGCCTTGTCGTTTGGATCAGTTGGTGGGCCAGAGCGGCGCACAGAAATTATCAGCCTTTCCAACGGGTTTGAGGAACGAAATTCGCCTTGGGCGCAATCACGCCGGCGGTATGACGCCGGGCTTGGCATGCGGTCGCTGGATGATTTGGCGGATGTTATGGCATTTTTTGAGGCACGCCACGGGCAGCTTTATGGCTTTCGCTGGAAAGACTGGACCGATTTCAAATCCTGCGCGCCCTCAAGGGATTTTAACGCGCTGGATCAGGAATTTGGTATTGGCGACGAGATTGCCACGGTTTTTCCGCTCATCAAAAATTACCGTTCGGGTGATTTTGTCTATGCACGCCAGATTTCCAAGCTGGTTGAGGGCCGTGTTGCGGTGGCACTGGGCGGTGATGAATTGGAAGAAGGGTTGCATTATTCGCTGGATTTAAGCCTTGGCGAGGTCACTTTTTTCGACCCACCGGGCATGGGCGCGCCGCTGTCGGCGGGATTTGAATTTGACGTTCCCGTGCGGTTTGATGCGGACCGGATTGAGGCAAGCTCAGGCGCTTTTGCAGCGGGCGAGATACCGTCAATTCCGGTGGTTGAGGTGCGGGTCTAATGCGTAACATTCCAAATGATTTTCAAGATATGCTGGACAGCGGTGCGACAACCATCTGCCGGTGCTGGCTTTTGCAGCGCAAAGACGGTGCGGCCTTTGGTTTTACCGATCACGATCGCGATCTAACCTTTGATGGACAAGTGTTCAAAGCGGGCAGCGGCATGGACGCAAGCGCGCTTGAAAGTTCAACCGGATTGGCTGTTGATAACGGACAAGCTGTGGGAGCACTGAGCGCAGTTGGCCTGACGGATGCGGACATTCTGGCGGGTAAATATGACCGCGCAGATGTGCAGCAATGGCTGGTCAATTGGACCGACACAAACAGCCGCGTGCAGCTTTTTCGGGGTTTTCTGGGCGAAATCCGCCGTGGTAGCACCGCATTTGAGGTTGAATTGCGTTCTTTGGCGGAATTGCTGAACCAACCGATCGGGCGCGCATATGTGCCAACATGTGACCGGATTTTGGGCGACAAGAAATGCGGGTTTGACCTGAGCGTTACCGGCACTGTTCCAGTTACAGTTACCGGGTTGAATGATGCGCGCCGTATTGAATTTTCATCGATATTGGCAAGCGGCTCGAGCTGGTTTGCACGTGGATATGTGCGCTGGATAACCGGCGCAAATGCCGGAGTTACATCGCTGATAAAAGTTGATTTCCAGACTGAAGAATTTCGAGATGTCGAGCTTTGGGAAGAAGTGCGCGGCGTGATTGCACTGGGTGACACGGCGGAATTAATTGTCGGCTGCGATAAACGCCACCAGACATGCGACGCAAAATTTGACAACCTGCTGAATTTCCGGGGTTTTCCGGCCATTCCCGGTGAGGATTGGGCGGCGGCGTTTCCAAGCAGCGGCGGACAGAATAACGGTGGATCGCTTAGCAA
>CAZSSS010000116.1:0-5825 GCA_964609255.1 uncultured Rhodobacterales bacterium | reverse complement strand
CGGCTACGTTTTGCACAAACGCACCCGCCCGGGTCAGGCGGTTTCCATCGGGCGTTTCGACCATGAAATAGCCGCGCCCCTGAATCGCCAAATCAAACGGATTTTGCGTATGGGTCAGCCCGCCTTGTGAGGGGTCAGAAAACCGCGCCCGCGCCGCTGTCATTGCCACACTGCCACCCTCGGTTGGCAGGGCTTTGACCATCTCGGCAAAAACCACGCCCTCACGGCGGTATCCGGTGGTGGACAGGTTGGCGATGTTATTCGCCACGGTCTGCATTTCTTTCCACAGGCCCGTCTGGCGGGTCAGGCTTACATATCCGGCGGTATCCATTTTTAACCTCCTGCAATTCTTGCAACAATTTGGGTTTCAAAAAAGCCGACCAAAAGCTGGCCGGAATAATCCATCGACAGCCAGAACGCCGCCAAAATGGCGCCCAGCTTTGGCACAAATGTCAGCGTCATTTCCTGAATGGAGGTCAGCGCCTGAAACAGGCCGATCGCCAGACCAACCAGCAGCGCTACCGTCAAAACCGGCATCGCCACCACCAGCGCCAGCCACAGGCCTTCGCGCAGCACATCCATAAGAACTGCTTCGGTCATACCGGCATCCGCAAGATTTCTTGATAGGCTTCGACCACACGATCACGCACTGATACGGCGGTTTGAATGGCAATTTCACTGGCGGCCAGTGCCTCAACGACTGAGGCCGCGTCAGCCTTGCCGGTCATCCCGGCAATCGCGGCATTTTCACCGGCTTGCATTGTGGCCATAAAATCGCTGGCCATATCGGCAAACAGGCTGGAACCGCCGCCAGAATTCGCGTTAGGTTTGGCAATATTCTGGGCGTTGGTATATAATTGAGAGGCAATAAACGGGTTGGTTTCCATGGGTCAGCCTTTCTAGCGACGCAAAAGTTCAAGGGTGGAGGAGGCCATTTGGCGGGCTTGGTCAAACATCCGCAAATTGGCCTCATACGAACGCTGCGCTTCGCGCGCGTCTGCAATTTCTATCAGAATATCAATGTTGGACCCGTCATAATATCCGTTGCTGTCAGCCATCGGATGGCCCGGATCATAAACACGATTAAGCTGTGTTTGGCTTAATTGCATGTTCCCTGCTTTGACGCCTTGCGCCTCGCCCATCATTGTATTGATCGCCTCAAACGAGACCATCTTGCGCCGAAATCCGGGCGTATCGGCATTGGCCATATTTTCCGAAACCAAACGCAAACGCGTGGCTTGTGCGGCCATTCCGCTGGCCGATGCGGCCATGATTGCTGTTAAATCAGCCATATTCAGGGTTCTCCCTTAACTGCGCCCCATACTGGTGCGTAAAATTTGAAGTGATTTCTGATAAATTCCGATAGCCAGATCATGCTGTTGGCGCACGTGGGCCGCCCGCACCATCTGATCCTCAATTGATACTGAGTTACCGTTGGGCGATTCCGCGCCAAACAGCGAATCAACAACAACCTCTGCGCCGCTGCTGCGGCCTGAGGGTTGTAAATGCCCTGCCCGCGTTGCCTTAAGCGCCATACCACCGCCATTTTCAAACGATTCGGCAAACGGCGTTAAATCCCGTGCTTTATAGCCGGGCGTGTCCGCATTAGCCGTATTTTGCGCAATAAGCGCCTGGCGTTGGGTCGCGTGGGCCGCCAATTGGCTGGCAAGCTGAAAAATATTCATATTTTCGGTCATTCGGGGCTTCTCCCTCGATTTCTTTCAGTCAGAATTAACTAGTCATGGTGAATAAAAGGTAATCAAACCCACAGATGGATACAGTTTTATGTTTATTGATTTCGCGCCCCTCACCGGAAAGATCCAAAGCCTCAGCGCTGTTCAAACCAATGGGAGAGTTGCAGCGGTTGATTCCGGTTCCATTAAAATCGCCGGGCTGGCGCATCAGGCTCGTGTGGGGGACCAGATTTCCATCAACGCGCGGGGCGATATGCGCGGCGGCGAAATCGTTTCGTTGGCCCATGACCATATTCGCGCCATGGCTTATGACCCGCTGGAAGGCATTGCGATTGGCGATCAGGTCACCTTGGGCGCGGCCAATTCAGCCGCACCAGACATCACATGGATTGGCCGTATCATCGATGCCTTTGGCAAGCCGCTTGATACCGGCCCCCTTTTTCAAGGCTCAAACGTGGCAGAGCTGCGCCGGCGCCCGCCCGCTGCCGCCCAGCGCAAAGCCATGGGCGCGCGCCTGAACACTCGCCTGGCGATATTCAACACCATGTTGCCGATTGCCCGTGGCCAGCGTCTTGGTATTTTTGCAGGGTCCGGCGTTGGCAAAACCACCCTTCTGGCCCAGTTGGCCCGCGGCTTGGAAGCTGACATCGTCATCATCGGCCTGATCGGCGAACGGGGTCGTGAACTGCGCGATTTCATCGAAAATGCATTGGGCGCTGAGGGCATGAAACGCGCTGTTGTTGTGGTTGCCACCTCGGATCAATCCCCTTTGATCAAACGCCGCGCAGCATGGATGGCAATGGCCACGGCTGAAAATTTCCGCGATCAGGGCAAACATGTCTTATTGTTGATGGATTCAGTCACGCGCTTTGCCGAAGCCCATCGCGAAATTGCCCTGACCGCAGGCGAGGCCCCAAGCCTGCGCGCCTATCCACCCTCTACCGCCAATCTGATTGCACAACTGGCCGAACGCGCCGGCCCCGGCCCGGAAGGGTCTGGCGATATAACAGCGGTATTTACCGTTTTGGTTGCCGGTTCGGATATGGAGGAACCCGTGGCTGACATTACGCGTGGTGTGCTTGATGGGCATATCGTGCTGGATCGCGGCATCGCTGAACGGGGCCGTTTTCCAGCAGCGGATATACGGCGATCGGTTTCTCGCTGCCTGCCAACCGTTGCAACCGACGCTGAAAACAGCCTGATTGCCCGCACGCGCCGCATCATTGCCGCCTATGAAAAGGCCGAACCGATGATACAAACCGGACTTTATGTCAAAGGTTCCGACCCCCTTGTTGATGAGGCAATCACCTTTTGGCCTAAGCTTGACAGTTTTTTCACCAGCGATGGCTATGACAATACCGATGAAAGCTTTGGCCAGCTTGCCGCATTGCTTGGTCAGCCCGACCCCAACCAAAAAGCAGAAGAAGAATCAGTGCTTTTTGCCGAGAAACACAAGTCAGAGTTCCCATCCGCCGTGCGCTCTATGTCGCCACCACCCGATGAAACACATGAAATGGACGTGCGCATAAATTCTGACCCTGCCTAATCCGGTTTTTTTTGCAGGATCAACAGCTCCACCCGTTTTAATTCGCGCAGCACCCGGTCAACTTGAATTTGCGGCATCATGCTAAGCTTAAGCGCAAAGGCGCTCAGCAACAGCACAACCGATGTCAGGCCCCATTGCAGCGCTGGCAGCAGGTCAACGGCAATAAAAAAATTCCACGTTGTATATGCACCGGTAACAAACATTACCGATTGCACAGTCATCACGACCAAATTGACCCAGCCCAATTTGCCGCGAAACAAATTACCCCCGAGCGCAAACCAGCCCAGTTCCTCTGTGCCTTGTAATACTTCTTTTTCCATTTCCGAGAGCGCCTCAAGAATTAAGTCATCAAGTTTAGACATCATTGTCTCCTTCCAATATTGATTTAAGTGATTTTCGTGCGTGCATCAGGCGAGTTTTTACCGTGCCTATGGGGATATCCAGCGCCGCTGCAACTTCGCGCACGCTGAATTCTTCAAGGTAAAATAACCGGATCGCAGCGGCCTGCCCTGCTGGCAAATTACTGATTGCCCAGCCAATTGCCTGCACTTGCGTTGTATCGACAGGTTCTGACGCGGGCAAATTGACCTGCTGTGCGGCGATTTTACGATGCTTGATATTGCGGCCAATTGCCTTGGCGCAGCGACGTGATACGATGCGGTAAGCCCAAGTGGAAAAAGCACGGGGTTCTTTCAATTTGGGCAGGCTGCGGGTGATTTCCAGCCATGTCTCTTGCACAATATCCGCAGCCTCGTCGCGATTTCCCATCAACCCGCAAGCGTGCGAAAACAGTTTGGGGCTGCGATACTTGATCAATGCATCAAGCGATTGCCGATCACCCAAACGGGCGGAAGCAACCAGAAATTCTTCATAGATTTTATCTTTGCTGCGCATATAGCCCGCCACATATAACCTTATTCGGGTTATAGTGGCGCAAATGCGGCCTTTGGTTCATTGCTTTGGAAATTATTCAGCGCGGGCGATTGAAACTGATCTGGGCATTAACGGCGTTTTGCATCAATGTCAGCGCGCTCATCCCCGCAGTCAACGGGCCGGGGCCGTTGTTGATTTGCTCACGCGCAAAAAATGTGCGCAGCAGTTTGTCAATGTTTTCGGGGTCTTTGAACACATCCATAGAATTGCTGCCAAACATACGATCATTGGCATCCTGAAAAATCTCGCGCTGGCGATCAATATCCAACTGGCCGATGGATTTTGGCAGGCCAAACGCAGTTTCAAAAACCTCGCGCAGGGGCGGGTTGCCCATTAACAAGAACCACGCGGTGCTGTCCGCTGAATCGTCATTGGCCAAATCCCCGATATCGCGTTCCAGTGTCATCGCCAACCGCATTGAGCTATCGCTCTCGCCCACCGCTTTTTCAAATTGTAACACCTTATATTGGTCAGTCATACGGCTGCCAAAATCGGATAATTGCAGGTTTGACCCAGCCGCATTACCAAAACCAAATGCCTCAGCAAATTCACGAAACCGCGTATCGGTCAGGCGCAAAGCAAACGCCTCGCTGTCTTCTGTGCCTTCCTCCAGCACCTTTTTCATAAAGAATTTATCGGCAACTTTGTCTTCCAGACCAAAAGCCCCCAGCGCCACTTTGAACAGGGTGAAATCCTTGGTCAATTCCTCAGCGCTGGTAATTTTGCTGATATTTTCCTTGAAATATTCAACCTCGCGGTTCAGTTCCGCACCACTGGAAAACGCATTAAACTGCGTTTCCTGTGTGCGTTGCATAAAACGCCAGCCGGCAATGCCGGAAATGGGGGCTATGGGCTGATACATCAGTCTGCGGCCATAAGTTTGTTTTCAATCGGCAGCAATAAACGCAGGGATTTTAACACCTGATAATCGTTTTTCTCTGCCAGATATCCGGTTGCTTCGGCCAGAATGGCCGTGCTTATTGCATCGTCAAAGACCTGCGCCAGTTGCGCCATGCCGGTGGACAATTGTTTGCGCCCGTCAACCGGGTCTGCCTCACCGGCCAAAATCATTTGGGCCGTGTAACAAATGCGCCGCACCGGCGTTTTTGCTTCTTCGGGATGAATGGCATCGCGCAGACGCAACACATTGGCCCGGGGCGTCAGGATATTCAGCCGTGATCGGCGGTCACCGTTTTCAATGACAGCACCATTGATCATCACCCGTTCTGCCGGGCGTAATTTCAAGACTAACCCGCTCATGATGTCACCAATTCTGGGCCAGTGGCGCAATCACGCAGGCCTCGCATAATGCTTGTGTTGATTTCCACCAATATATCGGGGCTGTCTTTTCCATTCAGCACCAGCTTTGTGTGATGATTGGTAAATTCCGTAAGATAAAATATCTGGGCACGAAGCTGTTCGGACAACCCGTTTCCGTCACCAGCCACATCAGCGGCCAATACCGCCCAAAGAAGCTGGTTCTCACAGAGCGCCTCTGCCAAATCGGAAAAATTAACAATGTCTGTGCCAACATGTTCAGCCAGACGTGCTGTTGCTTTTGAAAAGGCTTTATATTCGATGCTTCTTTTGGTGCCGACCTCATGGGTTGGTTTGCCGTATAAAGATTTTGCCATTACCGCGGTATTCATGGG
>CAZSSS010000115.1:0-5892 GCA_964609255.1 uncultured Rhodobacterales bacterium | reverse complement strand
GGTCGATACGATAAATCTGGTGTTCTGCAAAACATTCGGCCAACTGCACGTTCAGCGCCTGCGCCGAGGCCAGATCATGGCCCAGCGGTTTTTCCACCACAATGCGGCTGTTGGCGCTGGCGATACCGTTGGTATGCAGCCGATGCGCGATTTCGCCAAACAAATTCGGCCCGACCGACAGATAAAACGCCTGCACGGTATCCTTGCGCATCAGCTTTTTCAGCGGCTCCCACCCTGCGTCACCCATCACATCAATCGGGGTATATTCCAGCGCGTTCAGGAATGTTTCAAGCAGCTTTGGCGTATCAAGCGCCGAGGGTTCAAATTCGGCCAGCGCCACCCGAACCAGATCCCGAAATCCGGCACTGTCAATTTTTGAACGTGCCGCACCGATGATACGCGAATTTTCAGGCATTTGCCCTGCGTGCATCCGCCGAAACAATGCCGGAAGGATTTTACGCCGCGATAAATCCCCCGTTGCGCCAAAAATAACCAGATCAAATGGATCAACCGGAATGACTCTCGAAACCATGCGCATGCCCTACAAATAATCGACGCAACGGGGCGTCGGGAGAAGATGATAACACAAAGTATGCTTTGCGGGGCTATCTGTTTCCTAACATTTACCCCCGCCCCGTCAAGACCAATTGTGCGCTGCGGCATGCAATTTTTTGCCCTTATGGGGTTTTGATTATTCATATCTTGACATAAATAACGCAGAAGGTTTTGAGGGGGTTCAATTTGACTTTTGGGTTTTCAATTCTGCGGGGCATTTTCCGGCTGCAACGCAAATGTTTTGCCGCGCCCAAAACGGTTCTGGTGCTTAGCGCGCTGTTTACCGTCATCATTGGTGCCGCTGCGCCGCTGATCAAAACATCAAACGACCCGTTTTTGCTGTTCGGGCCGGGTAATCTTCACCGGCAAAAACTGGAACAGCAAAACGCCGAATTTGGCGAAAGCAACCGCACATTGATGATGTTGGCCGTTGAGAATAGCGCCGCGCAACCCGAATTATTGGCGGCAGAACGCCATTTGGCCACGCTTTTGGCAAGCCCGGACAACCCATTGCGGCCCGATAATCTGGTTGATTATGCAACGGTTTCCAACCTGTTGCCAGCGATGGGATACCCGCTGGAATACACATCCATTGCTGATGTAGCCCTGTTGATTGATGAAAAACCCGCCCTTGGGGACACGTTTTTCAACCGGGATAAAACCGCGCTGATCCTGTCGCTGACGCTGGATCTATCAGACCAGAGCGATGCCGGATTGCAGGTTGCTTTTCAGCAACAACAAGCCTTGTCAAACCACCTTGAGACCAAATTTCCACAGGTTAATATCGCCATGGCGGGCAGTGTTTCGATGTCCGAGGCCCTGCGCGATGCCATGACCTTTGACCGCCGCTATTTATTTCCGCTGACCTTAATCGTTAATTTTGCGGTGCTGCTTTTTGCCTTTGGCAATTTGCGTATAACGGTGGCGGCGCTGGGGGCCTCGTTGATTTCGGTGGTGCTGACCCTTGGCATCGCGGGTTGGAGCGGCCATGTTTTTGCCACCGCCGCGGTGTCGTCCTTTTCCATCGTTATGACCTTAACGGTGGCGTCGCTGATCCACATTATCCATTCAATCGGCCAGCGACAGCGCAATTTGCGGTTTCAGACCAATAAATCGGTCATTCTGGCCAGTTTTCGTAAACTGGCCATTCCGGTGATTGTCGCCCACGCCACCACGGCGGTTGGGTTTTTGTCGCTGAACTGGGCGGATGCGCCAGCATTTCGCGCCATGGGCAACCTTGTGGCGGTGGGGCTGGTTTTTTCGCTGATCATTGTTTTATTCATCGCGCCGATTGTGATCTTCATAGGCTGCGGCACCGGCAAAATCCGCGACCAGCGGATGCGCAAAATATCGCGCATACTAACCAGCACATGGGCCAAAGCTCCGGGGCGCTGGGCGGTTTTTGTCGGGGCAATGTCAATTGTGGCCGTGCTGGGGCTGGTAAAAACCACCTTTGACGACCAGTTTTTCAAATTCTTCGCTGAGGATCACCCGCTGCGGCAAAACCTTCAGGCGCTGAACGGCGCGATGGGCTGGTCGATGACGCTGGATCTGGTTCTACGCTATGAACCCGACGCGTTATTAACCCCGCAAACCTTTGTGGTGCTGGATGAATTTTTAACCGAGATCAAGGCAATTCCAATAGTGGCTGATGTCAATTCACCCCTGAACGTGCTGCAAAACTGTCTGGATACCCGCACCCCGCCTTATGCAGGCACGCTGGCCGAGGTGCCGCCAAAAATGCTGAATTATTGTGTGCGAAGCAACTGGCTGGTGACCCCAGAAACCGGAAATGCGGTTTTTGCCGCTGATTTCAGGGCGCTGCGGGTCACTGTTTTATTGCCGCGCTTATCCTCAGCCGAAATGCGTGATTTGGCAGAATTGATAGAGGTCATGAGCATCGAAAAAGGTTTTGTTGATGGCAATGCGGCGGTGTCTGGCATCAATGTGATGTCAGCCTATTTATCCAAAATCAATACACAATCCATGCTTGTCGGTTCTGCTTTTGCGATGCTTGTTGTCTCGTTGCTGATCGGGTTTTTTCTGCGCTCGGCAACATTGGCGGTGCTAAGCATTGTGCCCAATTTCCTGCCCGCCATGGCGTCACTTGGCATTTGGGTGTGGTTCAATGCAGAGGTCGGGATGGCCGCCTCTATTATTGCCGCGCTGACATTTGGCATTGTTGTCGATGATACCATACATATTTTATATGCCCTAACACGGGGTCGCAAAAAACAAACCAATCGCGGCGTGCAGCGGGTCTTGCAAAACGTGCTGCCCGGTGTGATTACCACCACCGCAGCGCTGGGGTTTGGCTTTGCGTTGATTATGCTTTCGGGTTTTGCGGTTAATCAGCAGCTTGGGTTTTTGACATCAAGCACAATATTCATTGCATTTCTGTTTGATCTTTTTGTGCTGCCGGGGCTTTTCCTATATTTCTTTTTCCGTAGTCGGCGCAAAAATCCCTGAAATGCGGGGCTTTGCATGAACTGCATTTTGGCTTAGGTTGAGCCATCCATAACAAAGGTCATTCCCATGCTGCGCCAATTTATTGCCTTATCCGCATTTTTCTTACCAGCCATTGCCAGTGCCCAATGCCCCACCGGCGCTGATCTGGCAGGTGGCATCACCATCACATACAACACCGGAGAAGTTGAAAAATTCACCAGCGGCCCAAATGGTCAGGTCTTTATCGAAGGATTTTCCCAAGACGGCGACACCAGCTTTGGCTGGGTCAGCACCACCATTGAGGGCGCATTTGAATCCAGCTATCGGGAGCGCGCCGCCGGATATTGGCACCCTGTAACCGATTATCGTCTGGAATATGATTTTGACATCAGCGCCGCTGCCCCCCTTCGGGCCGGCGCGGTTGGCGGCGGAGCGCAAACCATGGTTGACGCCAACGGCTCCGAAATCGCAATTTATTCATATTCGGTCCATGCCGCGGACGATCTTTTGATCGATAATTGCACCTATGCGGCGCTGGATGTTTATCAAACCTATTGGCTGCCCGATAAAACCCTTGGCCTGAATCAGCTAAAATTCATGCCCGAGCTTGGTTTTGGATTTATGGTTGCCAAAAAATGGCCCGACAGCCCCGCCTCACAAAGCATTGCGCTGACCATAACGGTTGCTAATTAGAAATTGCGCCACTTGACGTGCCCCCCCCGGATAACATATTACGTTTTTAATATATGAATTATTTGGTCAGGTATTACCCGGCCGATTTTAGGGGAATGCCAAAATGGCTGAAATTACCAATGATCAAGTGGTTGCGGCGCTCTCGGCCGTTGAGGTGCGCGGTATTGAAGGCAATATCGTTTCAGCCGGGCTGATTTCGGATATTCTGATCAAGGATGGCAAGGTTATCTTTTCTGTCACCGTCCCCGAGGATTTTCGCGGCGATCCTGTAAAAATGCAGCGCCGCGCTGAAGAGGCCATCCGCTCAATGCCCGGCGTTGCAAAAGTTCTGGTGGCGCTTACCGCAAACCGCAATGCCCCGACGCCGGTTGAGCCACCTAAACTAAAGCCTCGTAAGGAACGCCCCGTCGGGCCGGATATGCGCCCCGACAGCCGCGCCATTCCGGGCGTTAAATCCATTCTGGCGATTGCCTCGGGCAAAGGCGGGGTTGGCAAATCAACCTGCGCCATTAACATTGCGCTTGGCCTGTCCAGCCTTGGCCTTAAGGTCGGGCTGTTGGATGCTGATATTTACGGCCCCTCGGTGCCGCGCCTGTCCGGCCTTGCCGGTGAACGCCCCGAGATCGTCAACGAAGCCGTGATGCCGATGGAAAAATTCGGCATTAAAATCATGTCGATGGGGTTCTTGATGGAGGAAGACAATCCGGTCATCTGGCGTGGCCCGATGATCGTGTCTGCCCTGATGCAATTGCTAAACGAGGTCGCATGGGGAGAGCTGGACGTGCTGGTGCTGGACATGCCGCCGGGCACCGGTGACATTCAACTAACGCTGGCGCAACAAGTTCCGGTGGCGGGCGCGGTAATTGTTTCCACCCCCCAAGATCTGGCGCTGATTGATGCCCGCAAGGGGCTAAAAATGTTCCAGAATGTTGACGTGCCCATCTTTGGTATTATCGAAAACATGAGCAGTTTTATCTGCCCAAGCTGCGGCGAAGAATCCCATATCTTTGGCAATGGCGGCGCGCGGGCAGAATCCGCCAAGCTGCAAATCCCGTTTCTGGGGGCCATTCCGCTGCATATGGATATTCGCGAAAGTTCCGACAGGGGTGACCCGATCACGGCGTCTGAACCAGACAGCGTTCACGCCAAGGCCTATCAGGCCATCGCGCTGTCAATTGCGGCGCAGCTTAACCCTGAAACCGGCGACGACTAAGGCGTAGGGTGCGTGGTTTCCACGCACCGCTGCTCAGGCCAGACGCTCCATTATTTTCATGGCAATCATGCCGCCAATAACAATGCAGGCAAAGGTAATAAACGACCCAAGCGCCAAGGTGGAAACACCCGTAACCGCCTGCCCCAACGTGCAACCCAGCGCCAAAACACCGCCAATGCCCATGATTGCCGCGCCAAAGATATTGCGCACGGTATCCTGATTATCTGCAAAGGTTTTGATGCGCAAATCGCGTTTAAGCAACGCGCCCAAAAACCCGCCAAGCAATGCGCCAAATGTGGTTACAACCCCAAAACTGGCATATTCAAACGCGGTAAAACGCATTAAATAATCAATTGTATCACCAGTGGGGCGCACATAAGTCAGCGAGGCCAGTGCCACGGGAACATCAGCAAAATCATCCTGCGCCAGCCCTGTCAGGAACCAGCCAGCAACCACACAAAGCCCGATGCCAAAACCGGCAATCAGCAACAAGGGTGTTTTCAGGAATTGTTTTGAGGAAAATATAAACGCAGCCATTAGCCCAACAATAACCCAAAGCGCAACCGATTCAGCCCGGGCAAGTTCCATGCCTGTAAACCGCGCCAAAAACGCGCCGACAGATTGGCTCTGCATGCCGCTATCAGCCAGATTAACGGTGCCAACGGCAAACCATTCCACCCGAAGCGGCCCTAAAATACCGCCAATTGTCATAAAACCAAATACGCCAATGACAAACAACAACAGCAGCGAGCGCAAATCGCCGCCGCCTGCACGCACCAAATTGCGGCTTACGCAGCCGCCCGACAAAACCATGCCAATACCAAACATTATGCCACCAACAATATTACCCAGCCAGCCAAAATTCGGCGTAAGATATATAGAGTTATGCGGGTCCATAACCCCCGCCCATTGCAAAATAAACACGCCAATAATCGCCGTCCACCCCGCCAATAACCAACTGCGAAACCGCCGCATATCACCAA
>CAZSSS010000114.1:0-5973 GCA_964609255.1 uncultured Rhodobacterales bacterium | reverse complement strand
TCTATTTGCATGAGCGCGAATGCTCCATCCAGCGCCGCCAGCAAAAGGTGATTGAGGAAGCGCCCAGCCCGTTTTTGAACGCAGAAACCCGGGCCGCGATGGGCGCGCAATCGGTGGCCTTGGCACGGGCGGTTGATTATTGCTCGGCCGGCACGGTGGAATTCATTGTCGATAGCGACCAGAATTTTTACTTTTTGGAAATGAACACGCGGTTGCAGGTGGAACATCCGGTGACTGAATTAATTACAGGTATTGATCTGGTCGAACAAATGATCCGCGTGGCGTATGGCGAAAAACTGGCCATCGCGCAGGATGACGTGCAACTAAACGGCTGGGCCATTGAAAGCCGTCTTTACGCTGAGGATCCGTATCGCGGGTTTTTGCCCTCAATCGGGCGGCTAAGCCGGTATCGCCCACCGGCTGAGGAAGCCAGCAAAACCCACGCCGTGCGCAATGACACAGGTGTTTATGAGGGCGGCGAGATCAGCATGTTTTACGATCCGATGATCGCCAAATTATGCAGCTGGGGGCCGGACCGCGCGGCGGCGCTGGAAACCATGCGCCAAGCGCTGGATGGTTTTGAGCTGGAAGGCATCGGGCATAACCTGCCGTTTTGCTCAGCCGTGATGGACCACCCCCGGTTTATTTCGGGCGATATTTCCACGGCGTTCATCGAGGAAGAATACCCTGACGGATTTACGGGCGTTGAACTGCCAAAGGCGATTTTGCAAAAACTGGCGGCGGGGGCCTCCGCGATGCACCGGGTTACCGAAATCCGCGCCAGCCGCATATCGGGGCGGATTGACAACCACGAACGCGAGGTTGGCACCGAATTTGTGATCTCGCTGGGGGGCTGTGATTTTGCGGTGTCTGTGGATGCAGACCGCGATGGGGCCACCGTGACCTTTGCCGATGGCACCAGCCATCGGGTCACATCCGACTGGCAGCCGGGCGAAACTTTGCCCAAGCTTGAGGTCTCGGGGCGCTCCATGAACGTGAAGGTTGACCTGATCACCAACGGGTTGCGCATGCGCCATCGCGGCGCTGACCTGAATGTCATCATTCGCACCCCGCGCCTGTTTGAATTGTCCAAACACATGATCGAGAAAACCGCGCCCGATACCAGCAACCTGCTGCTGTGCCCAATGCCGGGCCTTGTGGTTTCGGTTTCGGTTGCGGTTGGCGACGAGGTGCAGGAAGGCCAAGCGCTGTGCACCGTGGAAGCCATGAAAATGGAAAACGTGCTGCGCGCCGAGAAAAAAGCCGTGATCAGCAAGATCAACGCAACTGCGGGCGATAGTCTGGCGGTGGATGATGTGATCATGGAGTTTGAATGATGTCGAATTATGATGAAATGGAGACCCCCAATGATTCCTGATTTTCAAACGTTAATGCGGCCGGTTTTAGCTTGTTCTGGAAAGGGCCAAATTTCGATTTCCGAAATTGTCCAAAAATTGGAGCGCCAGTTCGAATTGACGGATGATGAGAAAAAGGAACTAATTCCAAGTGGTAAGCAAACAAAGTTCGCAAATCGAGTTCATTGGGCACGAAGTTATCTAAAGCAAGCAGGGCTGGTCATGAGCGTAAAGCGGGGCGTGATCGCGATTTCTGAAAGCGGAAAAGACGCGTTAAAAAGTGGGGAATTGATTAACAAGAATTTTCTTGAGCGTTATGAAAGCTATCTGGAATTTAAATCCCGCAGCGCTAAAGATAAGGCCGAGAAAACCGAAGATGATCTAGGGGTTATTGCAACCCCCGACGAATTGCTCAGAACGGGCCTTGACCAGATTAATAGTGCGCTAGCCTCCGATTTACTGGAACGATTGCGAGACGGTGCTCCGGCATTTTTTGAAAAAACGATAGTAGAGCTATTGCTGAAAATGGGTTATGGCGCTTCAAAATCGACAGGAAAAATTCTTGGTGGTTCGGGAGATGACGGTGTCGATGGTGTCATCGACCAAGATATTTTAGGTGTTGACCAAGTCTACGTTCAAGCAAAAAGATATGCGCTAGGTAACAACATTGGATCAGGTGCAATACGTGATTTTTTTGGCGCATTGAGTTTGAAGGACGTGAATAAGGGCATATTCGTGACCACCTCAGATTTTTCACCAAAGGCAAAAGACACGGCAAATAAGTTGGGGGCGCGGATTGTGTTAATTAATGGCGTCAGACTTGCCGAATTGATGATTGCTCATGAAATCGGTTGTCGGGTTGAATACGTCCTGAAAATATCTCGGTTGGATGACAGCTACTTTGAGTGGGAGTTAGGAAATGTCTGACATTTACCGGAAAACCCTTGTGGAAAAAGAATTGCGCGGCCAAGCGTTGTGCAGCGTGGAAGCCATGAAAACGGAAACCGTAACTGCGGGCGATAGTCTGGCGGTGGATGATGTGATCATGGAGTTTGAATAGGGTGGGATTTTACCGGATTATCTGGACCATTATTGCCGCAGCATTCATGCTGCTATTATGGCTGTTATTCCCGTATTTTTCCGGAAAACCACTAGAAACTGAGGTGCTAAAAATTCTGGTTCCGGCGTTACTGGTGGTGCTGGGCTGGTTGGTGACGTTTGTTTTGCAGGAATACCGCCGGATGCGCGAACGCGCTGAGCGCGAAACCGACTTAAAACTGGCCCTGCGTGCAGAAATATGGGATTTTCGCCAAACGTTTGAAAATGCCAATACCGTGGCTTACGGGGCCAAAATGGTTGATAAGATTAATCAGGGCGGCGACGGCGCAGATGCTTTTCACCTGTTTGTTCCGCAAGAAAAAAACCCGATAATATTTTCGGTTTTGGTCGCTAGGATTGATAATCTTTCTGGCGCGGTGGTCGAAGCAGTTGTGCAATTTTATAGCCAACTTGCCGATTTATCGTCGTTTGCGCAGGACTTACGCAGCGATAAGCTGTCAAAACTGCCAGCCGCGCGGCGTGCGGCGGCATATGGGGATTATATTGAAATGAAAATTACGGCTTATAATTTAGCGGTACTTGCACACGAAAAGTTAGATAAATCATTGGGTGTTAAGCCACGCAACGTATCAAATGATGCGCAACAAAAACAAAAACAATCCCTGATTTTATGGATTAATAGCCAGGCTGAGGGCCAGGGCGACCAGGAATAGGTAAGGAACCTTTAGTTTTGTCAGACATAACCAGCCCTTTCTCAAATAAAACCGATTTACTGCGTGAGACTACGCTGTGAACGTTTATATAGCATTACCAGACGCAAAATTCAACGTAAAAACGGCAATTTCGTATATTGCAGGTTACACAAGGCGGGTCAAAAATGAAACATAAAATCGGCGTGTTGTGCAGCGTTGAAGCCATGAAAACGAAAAACGCAACTGCGGACGATAGTCTGGCCGTGGATGATATGATCATGGAGTTTGAGTGATGCAAAAGCCGGACCTGCGGCTGCATATCGGGTTGCATAAAACCGGGTCCACTCGGATGCAACGCGATTTGATGCGCCGCAAAAAACATCTGACAACGCGCGGGGTTGAAATTTTTGGCCCTAAAAACCTGCGCCTAAGCCAATGGCGGTATTTTTGGGAAACCAGTTTGGCGCTGGTTCTGCGAAAAAAAGGCTTAGCCAAAGGTGTTGTGCACAACGTCGCGCTGGCGGTTGAAATCGCGCAAAGCAATGCGTGCCGCGCGGTGGTGATCTCTGACGAGGAACTGGCCGGATCGATCAATAAGATTTTGAAATCGGGGGTATTATATCCTGATATTGCTGCCCGCATGAGGTGTCTCGATCCGGTTTTGCGCGGTGGGCATGTTGTTGTGGTTATAACGGTGCGGAATTATGCAGATATTTTTGCATCGCTTTATGCGCATCGGTTAAAAACCCGACCTCTGGCTGATTTTGACACCTATAAAAAGGCGTTTTTGTTGATGAAACGGCGGTGGGGGGATGTTGTGGCGGATGTCACCAAAGCAATACCGGGCGCCAAAATACTGGTGATCCGGTTTGAGGATGTAATAAAAAATCCACACAGCGCCTTGTGTCACACTGTCGGTGATACGCGTTTGGGGAAAAGCGAAAAACACCATATTATTCTGCAATCCCCCAGCGCAGCGGCGGTTGCGGCCTTGCATGGGCTGCGCGGATTAAAACGCAGAGACAAAAAAGCCCGAAAACAGGTCATGGAAGCATTCCCCCGCAACAAGCACCCCGCCTTTGATCCGTGGAGCATTGAGGAAAGACAGTTTTTGGATCAATTATATCGGGATGATATGGCAAATTTTGCCCTGATTAATACGGCTCGGGTAATTTATAGTGACTTGTCACGGATGCCAAAACGAGCGCTTGTCAAAACAACAACACCCATCGGAGGGGCCGCAAATGTCACACAAAAAAGCTGACTGGAAAGCGCTGGCAGAAAAAGAACTGCGCGGCAAGCCGCTGAACGGGCTGAACTGGATTACCCCTGAGGGTATCGAAGTGAAGCCGGTTTATACAGCCGAGGATGTGGCCGATTTGCCCCATATGAACACCCTGCCGGGGTTGGAGCCGTTCACACGCGGGCCACGCGCCACGATGTATGCAGGCCGCCCTTGGACCATCCGGCAATATGCGGGGTTTTCCACGGCTGAGGAAAGCAATGCGTTTTACCGGCGCAATCTGGCGGCGGGGCAAAAGGGTGTTTCAGTGGCGTTCGATCTGGCCACCCATCGAGGATATGATAGCGACCATCCGCGCGTTGTTGGCGATGTTGGCAAGGCCGGCGTGGCGATTGACAGTGTTGAGGATATGAAGATTTTGTTTGACGCGATTCCGCTGGATAAAATGTCGGTCAGCATGACCATGAATGGCGCGGTTATTCCGATACTGGCCAGCTTTATCGTGGCCGGAGAGGAGCAGGGCGTTGATCGCAGCGCCCTGACCGGCACCATTCAAAACGATGTGCTTAAGGAATTTATGGTGCGTAACACCTATATTTATCCGCCAGAACCTAGCATGCGGATTGTGTCGGATATCATTGCGTTTACCTCAGCCGAAATGCCGAAATTCAATTCGATTTCGATTTCCGGTTATCACATGCAGGAGGCAGGCGCGAACCTTGTGCAGGAGCTGGCTTATACGCTGGCGGATGGCAAGGAATACGTCAAGGCAGCGATTGAGGCGGGCATGGATGTGGATGCTTTTGCCGGGCGATTATCGTTTTTCTTTGCCATTGGCATGAATTTTTTCATGGAGGCCGCCAAGCTGCGCGCCGCGCGGCTGTTGTGGCATCGCATTATGACGGAACTCGGGGCGAAAAAAACCGGCAGCAAAATGCTGCGGACCCATTGCCAGACCTCGGGCGTTAGCTTGCAGGCGCAAGACCCGTATAATAACGTGATCCGCACGGCCTATGAGGCGATGTCAGCGGTGCTGGGCGGCACCCAAAGCCTGCACACCAACGCGCTGGACGAGGCGATTGCGTTGCCTACGGATTTTTCAGCGCGGATTGCCCGCAATACCCAGATTATTTTGCAAGAAGAAACCGGGATCACCAATGTGGTGGACCCGCTGGCGGGGTCTTATTACGTTGAAAGCCTAACAGCGGAGCTGGCGGATAAGGCTTGGATGTTGATTGAGGAAGTGGACGCGATGGGGGGCATGACCAAAGCAGTGGCAACCGGCATGCCAAAACTGCGCATAGAGGAATCTGCGGCGCGCCGTCAGGCATCCATTGATCGCGGTGATGAGGTCATTGTCGGGGTGAATAAATATCGTCTGGATAAAGAAGACCCGATTGATATTCTGGATATTGATAACGCTGCGGTGCGTGACGCACAAGTGCAACGCCTGACGCGGGTGAGATCGCAGCGCGATCAGGCGGCGTGTGATGGCGCCCTTGCGGCGCTTGAACAGGCCGCCCGCTCCTCGGGGAACTTGCTGGAATATGCGATTGATGCAGCGCGTTTGCGCGCGACTGTGGGGGAAATATCGGATGCGTTGGAGCGGGTTTTCGGGCGGCAT
>CAZSSS010000113.1:0-5978 GCA_964609255.1 uncultured Rhodobacterales bacterium | reverse complement strand
CTGCTTTTGGCAGGATACCAGATTGTTGTGTTTGACAACTTTTCCAATTCATCGCCGGAATCAATTGCGCGCGTGGCAAAACTGACCCATGCGAACCCAATATTGATTGAGGGCGATATCCAAGATTTTGCCGCGCTGAACGCCGTATTTGCCAAACAGAACATTGACGCGGTGATCCATCTGGCAGGTGTCAAAGCCGTCGGAGAATCTGTTGAAAACCCCCAAAAGTATTACGCCACCAATGTTGGCGGAAGCATCAATTTAATTGGCGCTATGCAGCGGCACGGGGTTTCAAAGCTGGTTTTTTCATCATCGGCAACGGTGTATGGCTTGCCAGAAACGTTGCCGTTAACCGAAAATTCCCCGACAGCCCCGTTAAACCCGTATGGAGAAACAAAACTGATGGTTGAGCGGATTGTCAAAGATGTGACCATCGCCAACCCCGAATGGAATTCCCTTATTTTGCGGTATTTCAACCCGGTTGGTGCCCATCAATCCGGGCAGATCGGCGAAGACCCGAACGGTATTCCTGACAATCTTTTCCCGTTTATCGCCCAGGTTGCCGCCAAGAAACGCACAAAACTAATGGTCTATGGCGACGATTACGACACAGATGACGGCACCGCCATTCGCGATTACGTTCATGTGGTTGACTTGGCGCGCGGCCATGTCATGGCAGTCGATTATTTAATGTCGCAATCCCCAAAAGAAAACCGAACCACAACCCTTAACCTTGGCACCGGGGCGGGTTCAAGCGTTATGGAGGTGCTCAATTGTTGGAGCGCGGCTTGCGGTTTCGACATTCCTTTTGAAATAACCCAGCGGCGGGCCGGTGATGCGCCGGAAACTTACGCCAATTGCGACAAAGCCAAAGCGGTTTTGGGATGGCAGGCCACGTATGATCTTGCGAAAATGTGCGCGGATCATTGGCATTGGCAAAACAGCAATCCGAACGGGTTTCGCAAATGATCTCTTGTAAACCTCAGCAAAATGCCCAAATTTAGGCCAACAAACCAAAAGGATACACAGCGTGGCCATTATTGAAATTATTATTATTGTGGGTATTTATACATATATTTTGCTGCGGATGCCGCAACTCCGGCTTGCGGGCGGAATTGTGGCCGCAGCATTATTGGGTGGCTTGTCGTATTATTTTCTTTCCAGCGACCCCGAACCACAGCCAGAATTGCGCCGTGTGGATGTATCAGAAATAACGCTGTCTGATCTTGAACTGGATCTTGGCATTCGCACCAGCAGTCTGTCCGGGCGGGTGGTTAATGGCGCGGCAAATTATAGCCTGAAAGGCTTGTTGCTTGATGTAACTTTATATGATTGCCCTAATGCCGAAAGCCCCCTTTCGGATTGTTTTATCATTGGTCAGGATGACGGCGAAGCAAGGGTCGCTGTCCCGCCATTGCAACTGCGCGATTTTTCGGTAAATTTGTTGTTTACCGGCCTTCCTGAAATCACCGGCGAATTGCGCTGGGTGCATCAATTGACCAATGTGCGCGCACTTGAAAACCCGTAATATTTCGGGGCAAAACTCGATTTTAATTTGCTTTAACAAATTATACAGATTTGCGCATATAATCTGTCCGCCGGTGCGTATGGGTGCCTTCAAAGCGCGGCGCATTGTCTATTCAAGAATTAGTGCCAAAAAATACCCGCTCGCCGCTTTTTAGGTTATAATGGCTGTGGTTTTACATTTGTATTGAATTAACTGGATATATTATTATGCGCATGAGCAAGACTTTAGCATTTTTTATTGGCCTTAGCATTTTTCTTATGGGCAATATTGCCTCAGCGCAAGAAGCAGCGATTCCCGAGCGGCGGAGCATTGCCTCACAGAATACCGACTTTTTTGGCGGTGATATTCGCGCCTTGCTGGACACAACCATTGAGATTTGCGAAGCGGCCTGTATTGCGGATCAATCCTGCACAGCGCTGACCTTTAACCAAGTCAAATCGGCATGTTTTCTGAAAACCGGCGTCACCGAAAGGGCCCCGTTTACCGGGGCGCTGTCGCTTGAAATTGTGGATATACCGCAAAACCTGCAACAGCGTGGTCAAACTCGGTTGTTGGATCTGTCATTCCTGCCGGATAATTACGTGGCAAACGCCACCAGTCGTGCCCGGAATATCGGCCGGCAATATCCGGTTAACGGTGCCGATTTGCAACTGCTTGTGTCGCGAAACCGCTCAGCATTGGAGCGTTCCAATTTCTACCACGCGCTTGGTTTTTCAGCGCAGATATTAAGTTATGACGACAGTGCCGAAACTTGGCTTCAGGTATCGCGGGTTGCGCGGAGCCTTCCGAATTATTCAGGCAACCAACATAATTTGGCCACGAATGCAGCCGTTAACGCCTATTTGCGCGCGGCAGGGCCGGTTATGCGCGCCGAAATACTGATTGATCTGGCAGATATTCTGGAAGAAAACCGGCAGGGGCGTCAAGCCATCCCGGCGCTGCGTTTAGCCCAATCCATTGCCCAAAGCCGCGACATTGATGAACGACTGGACCGGGTGGTCAGGCTGTTTGGTTTTCGCGTTCAGGACCATCAGGTTGACAATAACGCCATGCGGCCCAGAATTTGCGTTAACTTTAATGAAAACCTTGTCGAGGTTGGCGTTGATTACGCCAATTTTGTGCGCACCGGTCAGGCCGACCTTCCGGTTAACATTGACGGCGAACAATTATGCATTGACGGGGTGCAGCATGGCCAACGCTATGACCTGACCCTTCGCAAAGGGTTGCCAGCTGCCAGTGGTGAAACGCTCTATAAATCCATCGAATTGTCGGTATATGTGCGCGATCGTGACCCGTCGGTTCGTTTTCTGGGCCGGGCATTTGTTTTGCCAAGCGGGGGCAATCCCTCCATTCCGGTTGTTTCCGTCAACACCGATAGCGTTGAGCTGCGCATCAGCCGTATCGGAGAGCGGAACCTGCTGCCGGTTTTACGCAATACTTATGTCGGCGAAACAATCAACAAATACTCACAGGATTATTTTGACAATCAACTTGGAGAGGAAATCTGGTCGGGTATTGGCGAGGTTGGCCATGAATTAAATGCAGACATAACCACAGCCCTGCCGCTTGGATCAGCAATAGACACGTTTTTGCCCGGTATTTATGTGATGACAGCGCGGGTTCCCAATGAAGACAAAGCCTGGGAAGAAGCCGCAACACAATGGTTTATTGTCAGCGATCTTGGCATAGAAACGATGCTGGGCGCTGACGGGCTGCATGTTTTTGTGCGCGGCTTGTCCGACGCTGAGGCCATTTCTGGTGCCACAGCCCGCTTGATTGCTGTGAACAACAATATTCTTGCCGAAATAAATACTGATGCCCAAGGGTATGCCCATTTCCCGCAGGGGTTTGTTTTGGGTGACGGCGGCAATTCCCCGGCAATGGTTCAGATAGAAACTGCAGACGGGGATTTTGCGTTCATCAATCTTGAAGAAGCCGCGCTTGACCTTTCAGACCGTGGCGTTCAGGGCCGCAATTCACCGCTGCCAATTGACATATTCATGACCACCGAACGCGGGGCCTATCGGCCCGGCGAAGTTGTTTTCGCAACTATTCTGGCGCGCGATACCAATGCGGATTCATTGTCAGGGTTGCCATTAACGGTGGTAATATCCCGCCCGGATGGGGTGGAATATACCCGTGAAATTCTGGTGGATGCGGGCGCAGGTGGGCGGGTATTCAACATGCGTCTTCCCAATGGGGCGATGCGGGGCAGTTGGGCAATGACTGTTTTTGCTGATCCGGACGGGCCGACCCTCAAATCATTGCGGTTTTTGGTTGAGGATTTTGTTCCCGAACGCATTGATTTCACCATCACCGCTGACGACCGCAGTTTTGCACTTGATGAAGCCATTTTATTGTCGCTTGAGGCCGATTATCTGTATGGCGCGCCCGCTGCCGACCTCGCGATTGAGGGCGAAGTGGAAATAAAGCGCAATTATGACGGGTTTGCCGGCTATGCCGGATACCATTTTGGCTTGCGCGATGAACCCTTTATTCAGGGCTATGACGCGATCACTGCAACGGCGCGAACCGACACCAACGGGTTGCTGGCACTGTTTGTTGACTTCCCCGAAATGGAGCCAACCACGCAACCCCTTAAAATGACAGCAACAATTCGCATGGCTGACGGTTCCGGACGCCCGGTTGAGCGTTCCATTACCCGGCCCATTCTGCCCGACGGCCCCAGAATTGGTATCAAACCCTTGTTTGACGGCGATCTAGGGGAATCCGCGCTGGCTCGGTTTGAAATTATCGCGATAGATCAAAACCTTGCGCGAACCGATATGGATGAAATCACCTGGACCTTGTCGCGTATTGATCAAAGTTATCAATGGTATCGCATAGACGGCTATTGGACCTGGGAGCCGATATCACGCCGTGAACGGGTTGCGGATGGCGTTGGTGCGATCTCAGCTGATGGAATTTTGCGCATTGAAGCCCCGGTTGACTGGGGCCATTACGAATTGAAAATCACACGTCAGGGCGCGAATTTTACCGCCAGTTCTTACGATTTTTATGCAGGCTGGTGGTCATCTGGCGCGCGCAGCGACACCCCCGATATACTGGAAATCGGCCTTGATAAAGCACAATACGCCATTGGGGATACAGCGCGCCTGCGCCTGACGCCGCGCTATGCGGGTAAGGTTTTGGTGCGTGTGGTTTCTGACAGGCTGATTTCCATGCAGGCTGTTGATGTCATGCCCGGCGAAACCGTTATTGACTTGCCGGTTGGCGCAAACTGGGGGGCCGGTGCATATGTAACCGCAACCCTGATCCGGCCAATGGACATCGAAGCCGGACGTAACCCAACCCGGGCTATTGGCCTTAGCTATGCGCCGGTTGATCCCGGCAACCGCGCATTATCAGCGCAGTTTGACATGCCCGCTGAGGTAATGCCCCGTGGTCCTATGGATGTTGTGCTGAACGTTGACAATGCCGATGGCGCAACATTTGCAACCATCGCAGCGGTTGATGTCGGCATTCTGAATTTAACCGGCTTTAACACCCCCGACCCGCAGGGGTATTACTTTGGCCAACGAAAGCTGGGCATGGAAATGCGAGACCTTTACGGTCGCCTGATTGACGGGCTTCAGGGCGCTCCGGGGGTTTTGCGTTCAGGTGGTGACGGAGGCTTGGCGCGGGTTAACGCCCCGCCCCCAACGCAAGAACTGGTCGCCTATTTCAGCGGCCCGATTACTGTAGGGCCGGATGGCAAGGCGCGCGTTACATTTGATATGCCTGAATTTAATGGGACCGTTCGGCTTATGGCGGTTGTCTGGTCTCAAAACGGTGTGGGGCAGGCCTCCACGGATATTCTGGTGCGTGATCCGGTTGTGGTCTCTACTGCCCTGCCAAGGTTTCTTGCGCCGGGGGATCAAAGCCGCATCCTGATCGAGATTGCCCACGCAAAAGGCCCGGTCGGGCCAGTTTCCGTGCAATTAACCACCGCTGGCCAGATTTTTGTGCCGCTGGGCCAAAGCACCCTGCAAACCGATCTGTCAGCAGGCCAGAAACGCGCGTTCTCAGTGCCGATCACCGCTGGTGGCGCGGGGAATTCAAGCATTACATTAACCATGCAAATGCCCGATGGCACCACGGTCACAAAAACCGAATTGATTTCAGTTCGCTCAAATGATCCGCTTATTTCAACACAATTGCGCATTCCGCTGGCGGCAAATGGCGGCGAATTTGTGCTCAGCAATGATGTTTTTGCAAATCTAATACGCGGAACCGGAACCGCAACGCTGACATTAGGGCCTTTGGCGCAGTTTAATACAGCCCATTTAATGCAGCAACTGGACAGATACCCCTATGGCTGCACCGAGCAAATCACCTCACGTGCTATGCCGCTGTTATATATGGGGGATATTTCCCAAGCATTGGGCCTGACCCAAGCCGAAAATCTGGACACCCGCATTGCTGACGCCATAACGTCAGTGCTGTCCAA
>CAZSSS010000112.1:0-6023 GCA_964609255.1 uncultured Rhodobacterales bacterium | reverse complement strand
GTTGTCAATATCAAGCGAGCGCGCAACAATTTCCACCTGCTTTTTTGTATCGCCCGATAACAAAACAATGCGCAAGCCGTCTGATTTGAGCTGCCGAATGGTTTGCGCTGCTTCAGCACGCAATTGGTCCCGAAACAGAAAAACAACCGGTTGAGCCGTGCCAACACAAAGGCAAGCCATGGTCTGATCGGGCAGATCACCCGTAAACCCGCACCATTCGGGGCGACCCAAACGCACGTTTTCCCCCCGCCAGACACCGGAAATACCAAAACCGGGATGTTCAGAAATTTCCTGAACCTGCCCCGTGCCAACCACTGCCGAAGAAATCGCATTTGACAGCGGATGGCTGCTGCCCAGCGCCAGATCTGCGGCTATTTTTTGTGCTTGTTGCGTAATATCATCCAGATTTGTCAGCCTTGGCTGGCCAGTGGTAAGGGTGCCGGTTTTATCAAAAACAACAGTGTCGATTTCAGCCAGTTTTTCCAGCGCTACGCCATCTTTCAGCAAAACCCCTTGGCGATACATCCGCCCCGAGGCCGCCGCCAGAACCGCCGGCACAGCCAGCCCAAGCGCGCAAGGGCAGGTAATAATCAGCACCGCCGCCGCAATATTGACCGCCAAACGCCAGTCTCCGGTGGCCATCCCCCAGACAATAAATGCGCCAAAGGATAAAAGATGCACCAATGGCGCATAAATCTGCGCGGCTTTTTCCGCCAATGACGTATATTTATTCCGCGCGGTTTCCGCAGTTTCAACCAGTCGGGTGATCTGTTTTAGCAAGGTTTCATCAGCCAGCCCTGTGGCCCTGACATGCAGTGGCCCCGATATATTCAGCATGCCTGCAAATATTTTTGCCCCCACACCCACAGATTCCGGCAAGGTTTCACCGGTTAGCATTGACGGATCAAGTTCGCTGCTGCCCTTGGTCACCACACAATCCAGCGGAACCCGCGCGCCCGGGGCAACCAACAAAATGTCGCCCTCAGACACGGCATCAATTGGCACCGTTTCCAGTTGGCCATCGGGCAACACATGTTGCGCTTTTTGCACCTCCAGCGCGGCCAGTTCTGACGCGGCAGAACGCGCCATCGCGCGGGTGCGATGATCAAGATAGCGGCCCAAAAGCAAGAAAAACGTCAGCGAAAGTGCGGCATCAAAATACGCGTGCTCGCCATGTTCAATGGTTTCAGCCAGCGAAACACCCGAGGCCAGCACCAGCGCCAGCGATATTGGCACATCCATGTTCAGCCGTTTAACGCGCAGCGCGCTCCAGGCGCTTTTGAAAAATGGGACGCCGGAAAAAGCAATGGTGGGCAGAGCAATCAGCGCAGATAACCAATGCATCAAGTCGCGCGTCACATCCAGCGCGCCCGACCACACAGAAACCGATAGCAGCATAACATTCATGGCCGCAAAACCAGCCACACCAAGGCGCGCCAGCAAATCCCGACCTCGTTTATCAACGCGGGTTCTTTGCAATGCCGCACTGTCCAGCCCCAGCGCCGGAAACCCGATGCCTTGCAGATATTCAATCAGTATATTTTCAATATCGGGGCTATCGCTGGCGGTTATCGACACCCGTTTCAGCGTTAGATTAACCCGCGCGCCAAATACGTCGCTGCGCTGATTTAGGCCGCGCTCTATGCTGCTGATACACACCGCGCAATGCACAGTGGGCAGCGACAATTCAATGCGTCGCATCGCATCCGGCGATGGCGCCGATTTGGGTATAACTTTGGTGGTGGCAGGCAGCGCCACACATGCAGGACACGCCATCAGTGATGGGTTTTCCTGTGCCATTAGTTTTGGGGAACCTTCAGGTTTAAACGTGTTTCAAACAGGGTGCCGTCAGCTGCGATTGCATCAACAAACACCCGCCACGGGCCAGGCGCCAAGATGACAGGGGCGCTGTGGTTTTCGCTGCCAAGGGAAAAAGTAATGTCCTGATCCTCGCCCGAATAGGTTGGCCGGCCAACTTTTGCAACGATACTGCGGGGCATAACCGGGCCGTTCTCGCCGGTGATTGTCAATGTCAAAACACCGTCATCATACGCGACCGACGGGGTCCAGCCCAACGCGTTTTGCGCCGCGGCACGCTGGTCAAAGGTTTGTGATGCAACATAGGAGTTTTTGACCTCCAACCCGGGAAACGTCCAGATTGCCGAAAACATCAGCACCATATTCACTGAAATAATCACACCAAAAAACGCGATCATGACAAACAACATTTTACGGCCGGTGAATTCTTTTGGCATGCGCTTGTCCATGTTAATTTTCCCCTGTCCCGTTAAAAACTGTATCCGCATAGGCGCGCGCGCCAGAATCGATATCCTCTAGCCAGATCCGCACCGATATTTCATCAAGCGCTGATGCAGCGCTTTCCGGCGCGCTGGTCAAATAGACCCGCAAGGCTGTTATTTCATCAGCACTGGCTGTCACCGTTAAGCCATCAAGCCCTTGGATTTCTGTGCTTAAACGATAATCGGCAGAAAGCGACAGCATAAATTCACGGTCATTTCCCTGCATATTTCGCAACCGGATATCATAAACATTACGAACAGAGCCGTCGGACAAGGTGATAAAAGTCGGGTTGCGCACCGGCGATACCTTTATGTCCATGTCGGTTCGAATGAACAAAGCAACCATCAAAGCAAGGCCGACAGTTGACCAAAGGGCCGTATACATGATGGTGCGCGGGCGCAACACATGTTTCCAGATCGGGCGCGGGGCACCGCCGGCGCGCTCAGCCGGTTCGTCGGTGAAAGCCAGATAATCAATCAGGCCGCGCGGCTTGCCGATTTTGGTCATAATGTCGTCGCAGGCATCAATGCACAGCGCGCAGGTGATGCATTCCAGTTGCTGGCCCTCCCGGATGTCAATACCAACCGGGCAAACATTGACGCAGGCCATGCAATCGATACAGTCACCTATGTCATTGTCAACATTGTCTTTTTGCAATTTTCCGCGCGGTTCCCCGCGCCATTCGCGATACCCCACGGTCAGGGTTTCCTCGTCCATCATCGCGGCCTGAATGCGCGGCCACGGGCAGGCATAGGTGCAGATTTGCTCGCGCATAAACCCGCCAAAAATAAACGTTGTGGCCGTTAGCACCGCAATTGACGCATAAGCAATAAACGCCGCCTGCCCTGTGAAAATGTCCACCAAAAGCGTTGGCGCATCTGCAAAATAAAACACCCAAGCCCCGCCGGTGCCCATGGCAATAAGCAGCCAGACCAGCCATTTGGTGATGTTTAACCGCCATTTTCGCAAATTGTATTTTTGTTTCCACAGCCGAATGCGAGCATTCCTATCGCCCTCGATCCAGCGTTCAACCAGAATAAAAAGGTCTGTCCAGACGGTTTGTGGACAGGCATATCCGCACCAAACCCGGCCCAGCGCTGATGTGAACAAAAACAGCCCCAGCCCTGCCATAATCAGCAATCCGGCGATGAAATAAAATTCGTGCGGCCAAATCTCGATCCAAAAGAAAAAGAACCTGCGATTGGCCATGTCTATCAAAACCGCCTGATCGGGCAGGTTGGGGCCACGATCCCAACGGATCCACGGAACCAGATAATAAACCCCCAGCGTAAGCCCCATCAACCACCATTTCAGCGTGCGAAATTTACCTTTGACCTGTTTGGGGAAAATCGGCTCTCGGTTGGCATACAGCTTTTGGGTTTCTTCGGTCACAGTGTCACTCCGGTCTTTGATGCTTTTGGAGATGTTTTACACCTTAGTTGTTTCAGGAACATTGATTTTGATCAATAATATTCGCTAATTTGAATGTAAAAGGGCCTGACCGTTGTAACGATCAGGCAAGGAAGCGCCAATTTCGGCGCGAGGGGAGTGAGCGAGGGAGAACCCCTCGCATCGTGAAAGCCAGAAACATCTGAAATACATTTGTTTCAGGCTTTGCATAATCTGTGTAATTGATTCGCCGCATCCGCGATTTGACATAAATCAATTTCCACAATAAATACCGGAATTTATTGGCCCCCACCCTGTTCGTGAACAAACACCGCAACACCGCGAAGCTGTGCCTCACTGAGACGTTCTGACCATGCAGGCATAACCCCAAACCGGGCATTGGTAATGGTTTCCGTAAGCGTTTCCATGTCGCCACCATACAGCCAAATCGCATCAGACAGATTTGGCGCGCCGCCAAATACATAGCCGGTGGCGTCATCCATGTGACACGCGGCACAATTGTCTAAAAACAGCTCCGATCCTGGTTCAATCGCGTATTCGTCAAATTCCTGACCAGAAACTTTCCGCACATAGTTAGCAAGAAAATAAATGGCATCATCGGACAAAAATTCACCAAAAGCGGGCATTGCAGAAGAACGGGTGTCGGGGTCATCGTCTGTGCGCACCCCGTGGCTGATGGTTGTATAAATTTCGTTAATATCGCCGCCCCACAGCCAGTCGTTATCCAGCAAATTGGGATAGCCAATATTACCGGCACCACCAGCGCCGTGGCACTGCGCGCAATATGTAAAAAACGTGGCCTTGCCGCTGTTATAGGCATATCCGTTGGTGCCTCCAACCAGATCATCCGAGATAATATCGGCAAGGTCCAACCCGACAATGCGCGATTCAAGCGGTGCATTTTTCAGGTTCACAGCATCAATTTGCGCAACCACTTCTGCACGAGACGAATAGCCAAGCAGACCTTTGGTCGCGCCGTTAATCATTGGCCAAGCCGGATATAATATTACATATCCAATGCCCCAAACGATGGTGGCGTAAAAGGTCCAAAGCCACCAGCGCGGCATCGGATTGTCATATTCACGAATACCGTCCCATTCATGACCAGTGGTTGGCGGTTCTTTTTTCTCAGGTTTCTTAGCCATTATTTTTCTCCGGTCTCATCGGGTAAAATATCGTCATTTCGCAGCGGGATATTTGCAAGATCCTCATGCATTTGGCGGGAACCGGGCCGGTAAGCCCAGAAAATCACCCCGATAAAAAACAGGAAAATCAACAGCATTGCCCAACTATCGGCCATTTCGCGTAAAAAAGTATACATCATATCCCCCTAACGGCTTGCGTCTGGTTCAAAGGTTGAAAAATCAACCATTGTGCCCAAGACCTGAAGGTAAGCCACCAAAGCGTCCATCTGCGTTGCTTCGGGTTGGCCATCAAAGTTTCGGATATTGGCATCGGGATAACGCGCCATAAACCCGTCAAAATCATCAGAATCAGGGTCAAGCTGGGTCAGCACATCGGACGCGGCCATGGCCAGCATTTCATCTGAATAGGGCACGCCAACGATCCGGTGCGTGGCAACCACATCTGCGATATATTCTGGTTTCAACATGCGGTCCCGCAAAAAGGCATAAGGTGGCATGATTGATTCCTCGACCTGCGATTGAGGGTAAACCAAGTGGGCAACATGCCACGAATCAGAATACCGGCCACCAACCCGTGCTATGTCCGGCCCCGTGCGTTTTGAGCCCCACTGGAACGGATGATCATATTTTGATTCCGCCGCCAGTGAATAATGGCCATACCGCTCCACCTCGTCGCGCATCGGCCGGATCATCTGGCTGTGGCAGTTATAACAGCCCTCAGCGACATAAATGTCCCGACCGGCCAGCTCCAATGGTGTATAGGGGCGCATGCCCTCCACATCCTCAATGGTGTTTTGAAGATAGAAAAGCGGCACAATCTGCACCAGCCCCCCGATCGAAACCACCAGAAAGCTGAGAACCAGCAGCAGGGTAGCATTGCGTTCAATAATGCCGTGTTTATCAAGAATTCCCATGATTATCCCCTATTCCGCTGGCACAGCTTTGGTGACCGCATTGCCGGCACCGATGATTGTTTTCCATATATTGAATGCCATGATGCACCCGCCTGTTAGGTAAAGCAGCCCGCCAACCCCTCGGGTAACCAGCAGCGGCCATTTGGCGACAACCGTGTCGGAAAACGAGTTTACAAGGAACCCTTGAGAGTTAACCTCTCGCCACATCAGACCTTCCATGATGCCCGACACCCACAAAGCGGAGGCGTAAAGA
>CAZSSS010000111.1:0-6029 GCA_964609255.1 uncultured Rhodobacterales bacterium | reverse complement strand
ATTGTTGCAAATGACCGGAAATGTTCGATCTCCTATATCCAGCGTAAACTGTCGATTGGTTATAACAAGGCTGCAAAACTGGTTGAGGAAATGGAAGACATGGGCGTAGTTTCGCCTGCAAATCACGTTGGCCGTCGCGAAGTGCTTGTTCCCGAAGTGCAGCATTAGTATCTGTTATCGCATAATTGTGAGCGTTGTTTACGTGACGCCCCACGCAAACAAGGTATAGTTGCACCATGAACAAACGTGAATTTTTGATAACATCAACTGCATTTTTTACCCTGCTGCCAATGGCGGGCATTCAGGCGCAGGAAAACCCGCTTATTGGCCGGTTGAACGCCTATTTGACCAGCCTGACCACCGCGCAGGCCCGGTTTCGTCAGGAAAATGCCGATGGCACAATCATTGGGGGGTCGTTTTATTTAAAGAAACCCGGCCAAATGCGGTTTGAATATGACGCGCCCTCTGATTCACTGGTGGTTGCCTCTGGCCGCACCATCGCCATTTTTGATGCCAAATCAAATGTCAGCCCGCAGCGTTATCCGCAAAACCGCACGCCGCTTTCGCTTTTGTCGCGCACCAATATTGACGTTACCAGCTCAGTTTTTGTGCGCCGCATAGAAGAACGCGGCGGGCGCAGCTACATTACGTTGTTTGACCCCGAAAAGCCGCAAAACGGCACCATGATCATGATTTTTGAAAATGACCCCATGGCGCTGGTGGAATGGACGGTCACCGACCGCGCCGGTCTGGAAACCCATGTCTATCTGGAGAATTTGCAAACCGGCATGGAGCTGCAAAACCGCTTGTTCAACATCGGTTATAATGTGCTCCAGTTTAAGCGGCTGCACGGCGATGATAACTAATATCACCACGGCTCCCGCAGTCCGAGGCCGGAATTGCTTTCAGCAATTCGACCTCTCCCTTTGGGCCGGGCCCTCGGCTTCGCCATCGGGCGCAGCTTTGCTGCGTATGAGTATTTTAGAAACAGTGAAGCTTTAGCTTTCCAACTGCCGTGCCTCATCGATCAGCATTACCGGAATGCCGTTGCGAATCGGAAAGGCCAGCCCTGCGGCTTTTGACACCAGTTCTTGGTTCTCTGCATCATATTTGAGCGTTGATCTGGTTTGGGGGCAGACCAGTGTTTCCAGCAATTTTGGATCGGTTTTTACGTTTGCCATTTGCTTACGCGAATATCATTGAGGACAATTTACGCCGTCCGGTTTGTGCCAGTTCTGATGTCGGGCCGAGGCTTTCAAGCAGTTTAAACAATTGGGTTTTGGCGGCCCCGTCTTTCCATTCGCGGTCACGCCGGAAAAGCTCCAACAATTCATCAACCGCTTCTGCTTCGTCGCCATTTGCGGCCAGCGCGATGGAAAGATCAAGCCGCGCTTGGTGGTCGTCAGGGTCTTTTTCCAAGGCCGCGCGGTGTTCATCGGCTTCGCCAGCTTCAGCGGCGGCTTCCAGCAGTTCGATCTGTGCGCGCACGCCCGAAATCAGCGGGTCATTTTCTTTGCCATCGGGCACTGCTTCCAAGAATGCTTTGGCTTGGTCAATTTCATTAAGCGCGATATGGCTGCGCACCAACCCTGCCAATGCTTTCAAATTCTCGGGGTCTTCGCCAAGAATGGCGGCAAATGTTTGGGCCGCATCACGGGCCTCAGCTGCATCCAGCATTTGTTCTGCGGCTTCCAGTGCCTCGTCAAAACCGGCACCTTCGCCGCCCATCGCCGAGATACGTTTGACAAATTCATCCAATTGCGCGGGGCTTTGTGCGCCTTGAAAACCATCAACCGGCTGGCCATCCACAAAGGCAAACACCGCCGGAATGGATTGCACCCGCATTTGGCTTGCGATTTGCTGGTTCTGGTCCACATCGACTTTTACCATTTTGACCTTGCCGCCAGCCTTTTTCACCGCGGCTTCCAGCGCCGGGCCAAGGGTTTTGCACGGGCCACACCACGGTGCCCAGAAATCAACGATCACCGGCACCTCCTTTGAGGCCTCAACAACATCCGCCATAAATGTTGCCTCGGTGCTGTCTTTGATCAAATCTGCGTTTGGGGTCAGGTCCATGATAGTCTCCGAATTCTGTTTGCCCGATATTTGTGGGTTTTTGCCACAGATTTCAAGGCGCAACTTGTGTCATCAATGCCGCATGCCGGGCCAAAAATGCCGCCTTTACCCGTTTTGGCGGGCGCAATTCCAGCTTGTTCCCGGCAATACCTGCCCATTTTGGCTTACCAAACAGCTTATTTGCCTCGGTTTCAGAAAACCCGGCAATCTGAATGGCCTCCAACCATGCAGATATTTTATCTGCGCGTTTTATTTGCGCCTTGATCGTTTTGGGAATATCCCCGGCCAAGCCAAACCGCAGCAAAACAGCAGCCATCAAACGATCATCCAGCGCTGTGTATCCCGGCCCTACGGCTGCTTTTACTGGCGAAATCATGTCGCCAATCACATATTCGGGCGCATCATGCAGCAACGCCACCATGCGCCATTTTGCAGGCGCTTTGGGGTAAATCTGGCCATAGATCCGCTCAACCAACAGCGAATGCTCAGCCACAGAATACGGGTATTCGCCGATCGTCTGCCCATTCCAGCGCGCCACAAAGGCCAGCCCGTGGGCGATATCCTCTGCCTCAATGTCCAGCGGTGCCGGATTAATCAGGTCGAGCCGCCGACCCGATAACATACGTTGATAAGCGCGGGGTGTTTTCATTCAAGGACGTCTTTCAATTGACCGTTTGCCTTCGTTTTATGCGTTGTTCCAACCCGTTTATCAACATGGTTTGACTGTCAATCGAGGCATCGTCAAGGTTTTGCAATAAGGGCGCGGAATATTGGTTACCCCAAGGCCTTATTCATTTTTTCGCGCGGCCAGATCGGATGATCGCCAACTATTGCTTTTTCAATTTTTGTGATATTTTTATACTGAATATACATCGGAATCAGCCCGCGTAACCCAGTATAATATAACGGGTTTATGACGTTAAGCCGTGTTGATATTTTATACAGCGTCAATTCGGAACGCAGCCATTGCGAGACTGACAAGTTCTCTTTTACCTTTTGAGTCTGATAATTTTCCCCGCCCAGCGTTTCGTTCAGCACGGAATCAAAATACCGCATATAATCAGACCGAAAAGCCTTGGTATGGCCAACCGGTTTGGCGACCCAAGGTTTTGTTTTAGATACAAAATGCATGATATAGGGGTCAAAATATTTGGCCAAACGCGATGATTCCTGATAGGTTTGCCAGTTCCAGCGCAGCGACAGCGGCGCCCAATTGCCCTTAAGATGCATGTTAATTGCTGATTGATCATGCAAAAACAAAATATACGGATTATCCTTTTTCAACTGGCCAAGGTTAACCGCCGCCCGCATTGAACCATCAAAAAAGCCCTCTGCGATGCATTTTTTTGTGTCCAGCACCAGCACGCCGGTATTCAAATAGGGCTTGTTATGGATTTCCAGCGCTTGCCAATAGTCAATTTGCCGAGCGCTGGGCGTGCTGTGCCATTGAATAGAATCCAGCACGCCAGACACCGCAAACTTGGGCGAGGCCGCTGCGAAAAGGTCTGAAATCTTGCCGCTGCGCAGAAATACATCGGTATCCAAATAGACAATTTGTTCGTATTCAGTTTGAAAAATCTCAGGCAAGGCCAACAATATATACGCGGTTGAGGTAATGCGCTTATCGGTGCGCAGCATATCAAATGGCTGATGTTCAATCTGGCACAGGCGTAACGCCGGGTCGATCTTATCCAGATCAAACAGCGCGCCGTCAAAGGTTGTGATGCAAATATCATAATCGCGCGTTGGTTCAGCCTGCATTATTTGGTCAGCGACAAATTGGGCAAACCGCACAACATTGCGATCCGCACAAAAAACCACAGCTTTGCGATGCTTGCCCGGCTTATTTTGTTTAATAATTTTTGGCACAGGGTTTCCCTTAACAGTTCTGTTGTTGTCTATATACTTTTATCCTGCTATCTGGCGACCAGAAAATCGAATAAAAAGGGGCGCTCAGCCATGCCAAGCGACTATATTGTAAAGAACATCGAACTGGCGGAATTTGGCCGCAAGGAACTGGACATTGCCGAAACCGAAATGCCGGGCCTGATGGCCCTGCGTGAGGAATACGGCGATAGCCAACCCCTGAAGGGCGCGCGCATCGCGGGGTCATTGCACATGACCATCCAGACCGCTGTTTTGATGGAAACATTAATCCATCTTGGCGCGGATATCCGCTGGGCGTCTTGCAATATTTTTTCAACCCAGGATCACGCCGCTGCCGCCATGGCCGCAGCCGGCATTCCGGTTTTTGCGATCAAAGGCCAATCCTTGACCGAGCATTGGGATTACCAAGACCGGATATTCTTGTTTGAAGATGGCCCCTGCAATTTAATTTTGGATGATGGCGGCGATGCTACGCTTTATATCCTGCTTGGCGCGCGTGCCGAAGCAGGCGAAACTGAATTGCTGGAAGCCCCGCAATCCGAGGAAGAAGAAGCCATTTACGCCCAGATCAAAAAGCGCATGGCCTCCAGCCCCGGTTGGTTTACCGCGCAACGTGCTGCGCTTAAGGGTGTTTCGGAAGAAACCACAACCGGCGTGCATCGCCTTTATGAATTGTTTGAGGCAGGCCAACTGCCTTTCCCCGCGATCAACGTCAATGACAGCGTAACGAAATCAAAATTTGACAATAAATACGGCTGTAAGGAATCGCTGGTGGATGGTATTCGCCGCGCCACTGATACCATGATGGCTGGTAAAACGGCTGTTGTTTGTGGTTATGGAGACGTTGGCAAAGGCTCCGCAGCGTCACTGCGCGGTGCGGGTGCCCGCGTGAAAGTTACCGAAATTGACCCGATTTGCGCGCTGCAAGCCGCCATGGACGGGTTTGAGGTTGTGCTGTTGGAAGACGTGGTTTCCAGCGCTGATATTTTCATCACCACCACCGGCAACAAAGATATCATTCGTATTGAGCATATGCGCGAAATGAAAGACATGGCCATTGTCGGCAATATCGGCCATTTTGATAACGAAATTCAGGTTGCCGCGCTGAAAAACCACAAATGGACCAACATTAAAGACCAAGTGGACATGATTGAGATGCCAAATGGCAACCGGATGATTTTGCTAAGCCAAGGTCGCTTGTTGAATTTGGGCAACGCCACCGGCCACCCCTCATTTGTGATGTCCGCCAGCTTTACCAATCAGGTTTTGGCGCAGATCGAACTGTGGCAGAATGACGGTAAATATAACAACGAGGTTTATATCCTGCCCAAACATCTTGACGAAAAAGTCGCGATGCTGCATTTGGCAAAAATCGGGGTAAAACTGTCCAAGCTGACCACCGAACAAGCGGATTACATTGGTGTCAAAACCGACGGGCCGTTCAAACCCGAACATTATCGGTATTAAAACGGTGGGGTAAAACCCCACCCTACGGGTGCAATGCGGTAGGGTGGGGTTTTACCCCACTATGACCTTGTCCGCACCATATCTGCGTGCCAAATACGACAGCAGAAAACCTGTTTGAACAAACAATTACCTGTCCATTATTCCTGCCAGATTTCCCAAACGACCCCGAAGACTATCTTCGGGGGTTTTCATCAGGTTTTCGAAATGGATTTGATATGTCTGTTGAAGGTCATCCTCAAACCCGAACATCATCTGATCTGTCATGACGGTGCTGCTCGCCATAAGGCCAAAGGCCAATCGGTCATGCAATAATTGCCGCGCAAGCGCACGGTCACCCGAGGCAAAGGCTGCATAGGCAACCCAGCTTTGCCCGCGTGCCTGTTGATAAGGCTCGTATTCAGGCCCGAAACTGTCGGCGAGCTGACGCGTTGCGATGATATCCCCGCGCAATGCCATTTGTTCTAAAATTGTATTTTGAATTTGATAAGCGGAATAGAACCCCCGCTCATCTGTGGATAAATGATCCGCAATTTGCCCGGCTGTTACAAAATCTCCAAGCACCGCCAGTCTCAGGTCGAACTTTGCGGCTGGGCTGCCGG
>CAZSSS010000110.1:0-6046 GCA_964609255.1 uncultured Rhodobacterales bacterium | reverse complement strand
GCGCCTGGCATCAGCAATGATGCGCATAGCATTGGCAAGCTGGTCAACAGGGGCAGGGCCAAGCCCCAGAACATCCTCAAGCGGATTAAGCGCGTGGGTGCGCACCAACACAGGGGCAGGGCCGGTAATATCGCCTTTGGTCAGGGTGATATGCTCAACCCCGGTGGTTTTGTCGCGAAACGTCCGCAGGGTCCAGTCCCCGCCAAAAGCAGAGCTGACGGCGCGTTTTTGTGTTTCTTCCACCAGATTGTCATGCCGGTGCCGATAAGCAATCAGGTCGGCAATTGTGCCGATATTCAGCCCGTGTTTTTGGGCAAATTTCAACAAGTCAGGCAGGCGGGCCATGGTGCCGTCATCGTTCATGATCTCGCAAATAACGCCCGATGGGTTAAGCCCTGCAAGGCGGGAAATATCGGTGGCGGCTTCGGTATGGCCGGCACGGACCAACACGCCGCCATTGCGCGCGCGCAGCGGGAAAACATGGCCCGGCGTGGCAATTTCAAAGGTTTGGACCTGCGGGTTAATCGCAACGCCAACGGTGTGGCTGCGATCATGGGCTGAAATGCCCGTGGTGACCCCTTCGCTGGCCTCTATCGACACGGTAAACGGGGTTTCATGGCGCGAGGAATTGGAGCTGGTCATCATCGGCACACCCAAACGCGAGATTTGTTCAACGGTCAGGGTCAGGCAGATCAACCCGCGCCCGTGGGTGGCCATAAAATTGATCGCATCGGGGGTGGCCATTTGGGCCGGAATAACCAGATCCCCCTCATTTTCGCGGTCTTCGTGATCAACAAGAATGAACATTCGCCCATTGCGGGCGTCATTTATGATGTCTTCAATCGGCGAGATTTGGGGCATGATGACCTGTATCAGTTAGGGGCAAAAAAACGGTCAGCGTTCAGGTATCCGGCCAGCTGGGCGGCTTCTGACCAGATGCGCTCGCTTGACGTGTCGCCGATCACAACCACCATATTGCTGGGCAGTTTGTCATGGCTAAGGCCATGCAGAATGGTGGTGCGGGTTTGTGACCATGTGGCACCAGCGTGCGGTGCGGTGAAAATCTGGTTAAACAGCGGCGCGGGGTTTTCGGGCAGGCTGGCCATAAATTGCGCAGGCGAAAGCGGCGCAAGCGTGGCGGCCAGTTGGCTGCAGTTGTGCAAACCGGCCAGTTTTTCCAGCCGATCCACCGGCATTTCGGGCGATTTGACAAAGCAGCGCAATGCGTTGGTGGAAAACAGAAAGGCAATCACATCATGGCCGCTGGCCGCGCGAATAGAGGCATAGGATGTGTAATCCAGCCCGAGCTCTTTGGCACGGCGCACCCGGATGCGCAAAATCTCCAACGGTAAATTGGGCATCATGGCTGCACGGGATTTCTGCCAACACAGCGTGCGCCACGCTTTGCCGGGCGCCATGCTGGGGCCTTTGTTATGGCCGATCATGGGGTCATCTCATGCAGGCGGGCCACATAACGTGCCAGTGTATCAATTTCCAGATTTATCGCATCGCCAGCGCGCACATCGCCCCAGGTTGTCTGGGCTTTGGTATGGGGAATGATGTTGACGCCAAACTGTGTGCCGTCCACGTCATTGACTGTCAGCGACGTGCCATTCAGCACAACCGAGCCTTTTTGAGCAATGAATTTAGCCAGTTCAACGGGGGCATCAAACACAAACCGGGTGCTGTCGCCTTCATCCCTCAGGGAAACCACCCGCGCCACGCCGTCCACATGGCCCGACACGATATGCCCCCCCAGCTCATCCCCAAGCTTTAGCGGGCGTTCCAGATTAATCCTGGTGCCAACCGGCCAGGCAACGTTATTTTTCAGGATGTTTGTGCGGGCAATGGATTCAGCGGAAACATCCGCATCAAACCAGCCTTTACCCTTGTCAATAACTGTCAGACAAATACCATCACAGGCAATTGACGCGCCAAGATCAATAAAATTGGAGTCATAATTACAGCCAATGCGCACGCGCAAATCGCCGCGGTTTTCGGTCGCCTCAATTACGCCAATATCGGTAATTATACCCGTAAACATTATAATTCCTCGCGATAATTGCTTGTAATGGGTAAACCTTTGTCGCGGAAGGGGCAAGGCGCTGCGCCGTAAATAAATTGCTGTTTCGTTATGTTTCGGTTACCATAATGAAATATTTGTAACGAGATCGACCCGTTTTTGTTGGGTTTCATGTAAGTGGAAATTTTATGAACAAGAAATTCCTTTTTTTGCAAGGGCCGCATGGGCCTTTTTTTGGTCAGCTTGCCCATTCGCTTCAACGCGCTGGCTGTAAGGTTTGCCGAATCGGCTTTACCCATGGCGACAGGTTTTTCTGGCCAAAAACATTGGCTTATCTACCCTATAAGGGAAAAGAAACCGGCTGGGATGCCGTCTTACGTGCTGAGATCGCTGCCCAAGGCATTACCGATATTGTGCTTTATGGCGATTGCCGCCCGCTGCACCGTATTGCCGTCGCAGTCGCGCAGGATTTGGACCTGCCATTGCACAGCTTTGAGGAAGGGTATTTGCGCCCTTACTGGGCCACATATGAACGCGGCGGCACCAATGGCAATTCTGCCCTTATGGATCTGTCAATTGACCAGATGCGGTTCGCATTAAGCGGCAATAAAACCGAATTATCCGATGCGCCCTCGCAATGGGGGGCGCTGTGGCACCATGTTTGGTATGGCATGCTTTATCATCTGAATTTTTTCCGGCGTGCTGGTGCATACCAGAATTATGAACGTCACCGTGACACAAGTGTTGTGTCTGAATTGCGGCTGCATGCGCGGCGTCTTGTCACCATGCCCTGGACCAGCCTAAGCCGCCGGATACGCACACGAAAACTGTTAAATCAAGGGGAGCCGTATTTTCTGGCATTGCTGCAACTGGGCCATGACAGCTCCATCCGGGACCATTCAAAATTTGCGTCGATAACCGAATTTACCGAGCTTTGCATTCAGGAATTCACCCGGTCAGCCAAACCGCATTACCGGCTGGTTTTCAAAGCCCATCCACTGGAAGACGGGCGTGAAAATCTGGGCGTAAATATTCGACGCTTGGCCGCGAAATACGGGGTTTTGGACCGGATTGATTATATTCAAGGCGGTAAACTGGCGGAATTGCTGGACAATACGTCGGGTGTGATCACGATCAATTCAACCGCCGCGCAACAAGCATTGTGGCGCGGGTTGCCGGTGCGCGCGCTGGGGCGCTCGGTGTTTGACAAACCCGAATTGGTCAGCAACCAGCCGTTGGGCGCGTTCTTGAAACAGCCGCATTTCCCCGACCGGCAGGCCTATGACGATTATCGGCGGTTTTTGCTGCACACATCGCAGGTTCCGGGCGGGTTTTATACTCAGGCCGGGCGCGCCGCCCTGATGCGTAAAACAACCGATATGATGTTATCGCACCGTTGCCCGTATCAAATGCTACATGATCAGAGTGTGGCCAAAAAGCATCTTTGGGTTGTGGACTGAAACAAATTAGCCCCTAGGTCTAGTCTTAAACAATATAATCCGATAGGTTGCCTAAAAAATAAGGCGGTCGGGCATTGATATATATAGAACGCAGTAGAAAACATTTCCGTATTGGAATCGGGGTTTTGGCCTTGTTTGCAATGGCGGCTTGCGGGTTGCCGCGTTCGGGACCAAACGCGGCTGAAATCCTTGCCGGATCCATTGAAAATGGCGGCGATACTCATATCATTTTGGTGGATGACCGCGTAACGCGTCTGGCAAGCAGAAGCATTGAACTGGGGTTTTCACGGGCGTTTTTAAACGCGGGAAATATGTCGGTTGACCGGATTAACCCCGGCGATACTTTGGCGATTACGGTTTGGGAAAATGTCGATAACGGGTTATTGGCAGGTATAGGCCAGAATGCGACCAGTTTACCCGTTATTCAGGTGGATCAACTGGGTAATATTTTTGTGCCATATGCGGGCGTTGTGCATGCATCGGGGCGCACACCTGATGAATTGCGGGTTCAAATTACGCAGCTTTTGGCACGTCAAACCCCCGATCCGCAGGTTGAGGTGCGGCGCGAGGCGGGCGTCGGATCAACCATTACCATCGTTGGCGGTGTCGCAAAACAAAGCGTTTATCCGATTTCGGCCGCGACACGGCGATTAACAGCAATGCTGGCAATTGCCGGAGGCGTTTCACTGGACCCGGCGATAACGCAGGTGCTGGTGCAACGCGGTGACACAACCGGGCAGATCTGGCTGCAAGACCTGTATGATAATCCCGCAAATGACATCCGGCTACGCTCAGATGATAAGATCATCGTGCGCCAAGACCGGCGTTTCTTTACAATTCTTGGTGCCACATCACGCCAAACCCGCGTCCCCTTTGAAAGCCGCGACCCAAATATCATTGAGGCATTGTCGGTGATTGGCGGGCTGAATGGCGCTGTTTCTGACCCCAGCGGAATTTTTCTTTTTCGGATTGAATCGGCTGCGGTCGTAAATGACATTCTGCAAACTGATGAATATACCACCCCGCAACGGGTTGCCTATGTTATTGACCTGACAGCAGCAGAAAGCATTTTCACCGCCCAAAGCTTTCAAATTCAGGATCAAGATGCGATATATGTGACCGAAGCACCGTTTGTAGCATGGTCCAAAGTTATCGAAGCGGTATCGGGAACGGTTTCGGCGCTCGACAATATCGCGACAATTGCCCAAGCATTGTAACCATCATGAAACGTGATGCTGACCCGGCAGGTGAATCACGCGATTTGGCCGTGTATACGCTTGGTTTTTTGCAGCTCCCCTATATTCGCCGCATGTTACGGGTCGCAGGCTGGGCGGTTCGGTTTGGTCCTTTTTGCAAAAATGCCAACGCGGTGGGCGTTTGGGGGCGCAAGCCGCTGGCCAAACGCGGTTTTGCGGCGGCAAAGCGGCGCAACCTGCCGGTTGTCAGCATTGAAGACGCATTTTTAAGATCAAATTCCCCCGGCCCGGCAACCGCGCCCGCGGGGTTAATTATTGATGAAATCGGTATTTATTTTGATGCGGCCAAGCCCTCGATGCTTGAACAAATTCTTAACGGAGACGGGCTTTGCGACCCGGTTCTTTTGCAACGCGCTGCTGAGGGCATTGATTTTCTACGCCGCTATGGCTTGTCAAAATACAATCCAGTTCCGCGCGGCCACGCCACCCCGCCAAAGGCCGGATATATTTTGGTTGTGGATCAAACGGCGGGTGATGCGTCAATCAGTTGCGGCAATGCAAACGCTGAGACCTTTTCAATTATGCTGCGGGCCGCCAAGCAGGATCATCCGGATAAACCCATTATTATTCGCAGCCATCCAGCGGTAAATACTGGCAAAAAAACCGGGCATTTCAGTCAGGCTGATTGCGATGCCCGCACAACCTTGCTGGTTGATCCGATTAACCCATGGGACCTGCTTGAAGGCGCGGAAGCGGTGTATTGCGTTACATCGCAACTGGGTTTTGAGGCCATTCTGGCAGGGCATTGCCCGATGATTTTTGGCATGCCGTTTTACGCTGGCTGGGGCCTAAGCAAGGATCGTCAAACCTTGAAGCGGCGCAAAAACCGCCTGAACAAAGAGCAGTTATTTGCGGGTGCCATGTTGCAATATCCGATCTGGATTGATCCGTTTCAAAACCGTATTTGCGATTTTGAAACCGCCGCGCACTTCACCCATGCCAAAGCAAAAACCGCTTGGGCGGCACGCCAAAACTCGGTCGCCTTTGGAATGAGCGCGTGGAAAACGCCGCAGATATCAAGGTTTTTGGGGTATCAAAATGCAGCGCCTGTATTTGCCAGAACCGTTGATGCCGCGTTGCAGAAAACAGATAATTCTAAACGGGTGGTGGTTTGGGCAAGCAAAGAAACCCCTGAATTGATTGAGAAAACCAGCCGTGCCAATATTTCGCTTTGGCGTATGGAAGATGGTTTTTTACGTTCATCGGGGTTGGGTGCCGCGCTAACTCCGGCGGATTCCATCGTGTTGGACGAGGTGGGGATATATTTTGACCCAACGCGCGTATCATCGTTGGAACGCTTGATCGCA
>CAZSSS010000109.1:0-6057 GCA_964609255.1 uncultured Rhodobacterales bacterium | reverse complement strand
GCGGCCGCAGGTCATGAACACCGCTGATTGAGATAATATTTCGGATGCGTGCCGCGCAGTGCAGGGCAACATCATTGCACCCCATCCGGCTGACCAGATGCCCCCCCGCAGAATGGCCGGTTAAATGAACCGGGCCGTCAATTTTGCTGGCGACTATGTCAATGGCCTTGGCGATTTGGCTGGTGATAGTGGCAATTGAAACTTCGGGGCATAATACATAACCCGGAATGGCAACTGCCCAGCCCTGCGCAATGGCACCAGCGGCAAGATGAGACCACAGGGGCCGGTCCATGCTGCGCCAATAACCACCGTGAACAAAAACAACCAGCCCTTTTGGTTGCGCTGGCTGAAACAGGTCAATGACCTGTCGCGGATGGTCACCATAGGGGATATGTTCGGGATGATGCACAGCACAATATGCCTTGGCCTTTTCTTGCCACATAGGCAAAAATGTTTCAGCATCTGGAATATAAGCACCATTTTGATACGCATCGTCCCAGTCGGTGATCATTGCGTTTCCTTTTGGTTTTCATTGCATTTAAAACAGGCTATCAAATGGGTAAAGCAATAGCAAAGGGATGATTATGAATTGTGTTTTTGTTCAGCTCCGGTGCGAACCGGGGAAAACATACATTGTAGCAGAGGCAATATATGACCGGGAGATCGTTTCGGAAATGTATTCGACCAGCGGTGATTTTGACCTGCTGATCAAGCTTTATGTGCCCGAGACCGATGATATCGGCAAATTTGTGAATGACAGCTTGCTGAATATAACGGGTATCCAGCGGTCGTTGACAACGCTGACATTTAAGGCGTTTTAAAGCAGGCGAGGGGGTAATCCCCGCCCGCCTTATTGTGACCGCGCGGTTTTCTCGGGAATTAGGCCCTTGGGGCTAAAGCGCAGAACCAGTAACAGAATAACACCCATCAGGAACAGCCGAAAATGCGCGGCCCGTTCGACAAGTATTTCTTTAAAGAAGCTATCATCAGCCATACCTGCGGTAATGAATTCCGCCAAAACAGGGCCGCCGCGCTCTGCCTCGATCCAGACGAACCAAATCAGGAACCCGCCCAGAACTGACCCCCAGTTATTGCCGGACCCGCCAACAATCACCATCACCCAGATCAAAAACGTATACCGCAACGGGTTATAATCGGTTGGCGTGAATTGCAGATTCAGGGTAACCAGCATCGCGCCCGCAATACCCACAACGGCTGAGCCGATGATAAAGGTTTGCAAATGGCGTTTGGTTACATCTTTGCCCATGGCCTCAGCCGCATCGCGGTTGTCGCGAATGGCGCGCATCATGCGGCCCCACGGCGAATTCAAAGCCTTTTCCGATAGGATCATCACAAATACCAGAACCGCTGTGAACATCAAAGCAATGCCAACTTTGACAAAAATACCAGAGAGCGCAATGGGATCAGCACCCAAACGTTCCGCCAAATTCAAAAACCAGTCCGATGTTTGCAATTCAATTGCTTTTGGCATCGGGCCGTCCAAGCCGCTGATATTCTTAACGCCGCGCGCCAGCCATTCCTCGTTTTTCAGTATCGCGATGATGATTTCAGAAATGCCAAGCGTGGCAATCGCCAGATAATCAGAGCGAAGCCCAAGCGCGATTTTACCAACCAGCCAAGCAGCCCCGGCTGCGAATGCGCCACCCACAGCCCAGCTAAACACAATCGGCAGGTTTGCACCGCCCAAATATCCAGTTAGGGCCGGGTCAATTCTCTCAATGGAGTTGGTGGCGGGATCAAAGAAATACCGAATGACGAAATAGCCGACAAAAACAGTCAAAAACGTCGCGAATCCACGCATTTGGCCGGTTAGCTTTTTGCGCACAAAGATCACCGCGCCGATTGTGGCGATAACGCTTATCAAGGTCAGGCCCATTCCAGCCCCGCCTGCGGCCCATGCTTCGGCAACGGGTCGGGTGCGCGTTAGCACCGCTGCCAGACCGCCAAGGGCTGCGAACCCCATGATGCCGACATTGAAAATGCCTGCATACCCCCATTGGATGTTGACCCCCAGCGCCATAATGGCTGAGATAATGCACAGGTTAAGGATGGTCAGCGAAAACGCCCAGCTTTGGAATTGCCCGGCCAGCAGCAGCGCAGTGGCCATGATTGCAAATAACAGGAAATTTTTCATAATACTTTCCCTTTAAAAATACCCGTCGGTCGCCATAACAGCACCAGCACCAGAATAACAAAACTGACAGCGAATTTGTAATCGGTTGATAAAAGCTGCACGAGACTGTCGGGCGCCCAGCCATCCGGCCCCAGATAGGCAAGGAATTTTTTATAGGCATAGGTAATTGTGACCTCGGAAAAGGCAATCACAAAACCGCCGGCAATGGCCCCAATGGGGTTGCCGATGCCCCCCACAATGGCGGCGGCAAATATGGGCAGCAGCAATTGGAAATATACAAATGGCTTAAACGATTTATCGAGCCCGTAAAGCACCCCCGCAATTGTGGCCAGCGCCGCTGCGATAATCCACGCGACCATAACAACCTTGTCGGGGTTGATGCCGGATAACAGCGCCAGATCCTCGTTGTCGGAATAGGCCCGCATCGCCTTGCCGGTGCGGGATTTTTGCAAGAACCAGAACAGCGCGACCATAACCAAAATTGCGACAACAACCGTAAGAACCTGGGTTGTGCGAATGGCCAGACCCTCTGCCAGACCAGACCATTCCTTGAATTCACGCGCCCTCATAACAAACCGGGTTCCGTCAGCAAACCGTTGGTCGCCGGGGCCGATGATCAGGCGCACAATGCCGTTGGTCACAAACATCACCCCCACGGATACCATCATCATGATGACATTGGCGGATTTGTTTTTACGATGGAATTGATAGACCAGCCGGTCGGTGCACAGCACATAAAGGATGGTGACAAATATGCCAAAGGGCAGGGCAAGCAGCGCGGTTGGCAACGGCCCGAAACTGATCCCTATTCGTTGGAATGCCTCGGTAATCAAAATGGTGGCCATCGTGCCAAAGGCCATCGTGTCACCATGGGCAAAATTCGCGAACCGCAGGATGCTGAAAATCAGGGTAACCCCAAGCGCGCCCAGCGCCAGTTGGCTGCCATAAGCCAAGCCGGGGACAAAAACGAAATTCGCAAACAGAACGATGGCGTTTAGAATATCTTCCATTTAGTTACCCTCAACTAGGCAGTTGCCGTAAAACTGACTGGCGAACACGTTGCCTACAATGATTGAGTTTCTACTATGAACCGCCGACCTATCCAGCGCGATTGTGGTGCTTTGGACCGCTCCAGTTTGAAGGAGTTCCAAAAATGAAATGCCATCATAACCTTTCGTGGCAATCAATTCAGTAACGCCATTGTCGCCAGCTAAAAACGCAGTTCCTGTTCTGGAATCATACTCGATTCGGATTTCGAACGCGAATTCGGCTTCGGCGCAACCGTCTTGCCAAGAACAAACAGACGCAAATGAACACCGAAAAGAAATCGCCTCAGCAAGGCTGAGGTTTGGAATGGTTAATAGAATAAGTAGCAGTTTTTTCACAATCTCAGCCCCCCAAAAATGATTTGCGGACCTCGGGGTTGGCCAGCAAAGCCGCCCCGGTGTCGGTGAAACGGTTGCGACCTTGCACCAGAACATAGCCTTTGTCAGCGATGTTCAATGCTTGGCGGGCGTTTTGTTCGACCATCAGGATGGCAATGCCGGTTTTGGCAACCTCGATGATACGATCAAACAATTCATCCATGACAATCGGCGAAACCCCTGCGGTTGGTTCATCCAGCATCAAGACTTTGGGTTTGGTCATCAACGCACGCCCCACGGCCACCTGTTGGCGTTGACCACCGGATAATTCCCCGGCCGGTTGCTTGCGCTTTTCCTTGAGAATGGGGAATAGATCGAAAACCTGGCTCATCGTATCGCTGAAATCCTTAAGCCGGATATAGGCACCCATTTCAAGATTTTCCTGCACGGTCATGCTGGTAAATACGTTATTGTTTTGCGGGACAAACCCCATGCCAGCCTTAACACGGTCCTGCGGAGACATATCGGTAATGTCCTGACCATCCAGCCGCACCTGACCTTTGTGAATGTCCAGCATCCCGAAAACGGCTTTCATCGCGGTGGATTTCCCAGCGCCATTCGGCCCGACAATCACGGCGATTTCGCCTTTTTCCACAGCAATGGTGCAGTCATGCAAAATGTCCGCACCACCATAGCCTCCGGTCATGCTGTCGCCAATAAGATAGCTCATGTTGAACCTTTCATTGCGATATATTCACGGTTATGTTTTCGAGCAAATAGGCATGAAGCTCTTGATGTTTTTCCAAAAACTCGGTGCCCAGAGAGTATGTCATGGCTTGAAAAATATAATGCTCTTCCAAGATCAACGTATTTGCATAGACGACATCCAGACCGCTGGCATTTACTTGATAAACAACCGTTTCAGCCGGAATACCAGAAACGTCTGTTTCGTAAATATCAATAATTACAATGTCTTGAGATGTAACACCTGTGAGTACCGCTGCGTTGTTTATGACGGCATCTCGGAAGTTTTGAGCGCTCATGCCCTCTGCAATGCCAACATTTTCAATGATGAACTGGCTATAATGCGTGGCATCATGTTTATAAGCAGCGGTAATTTGCGCTGACGATTTGCTGGTTGGTCGCCAGAGGTTTTCTGGGTCACAAAAGGTTAAAACCTGACGCATCGTGTTGCATTCTGGCGTTTCGGCACCCTCGTAAGCCCATGTGTTATTATCAAAAAGCACAACAATGCTGCCGCCAATAGCGGCGCGCCCCACAATGGTTTGCGCAAAGGCAGTGTGGCCAAAAGTTAGAGCCATTGTCAGATAGATAAATTTCATAAAAAGTTTCATTGTTTAATTCCTGTGGCTGTCAAAAATAAAAAAAGGCTCCTGAGTTTCATGCAGTGACCCCAGGTTTGTTTTTCAGGCCGGTGCCTAGATAGGCCTCGATCACCTGTTCGTTGTTTTTAACCTCGTCGATGGTGCCCTCGCACAAAACCTTGCCCTCGGCCATGCAGATCACCGGGTCACACAGGCGGCTGATGAAATCCATGTCGTGTTCGATCATGCAAAATGTATAGCCGCGTTCCTTGTTCAGGCGCAAAATCGCGTCACCAACTGTGTTGAGCAAGGTGCGGTTGACGCCTGCGCCAACCTCGTCCAAGAAAACAATTTTGGCGTCCACCATCATGGTGCGCCCCAGTTCCAACAGCTTTTTCTGGCCGCCAGAAAGATTACCCGCCAGTTCATCCGCCACGTGGCTGATTTCAAGAAATTCGATAACTTCGTCGGCTTTTTCGCGAATGGCTTTTTCTTCGGCGCGAACTTTGCCGGGTTTGAACCAAGCATCCCACAGGGTTTCGCCCGATTGATTTCCCGGCACCATCATCAGGTTTTCGCGCACCGTCAGGGTGGAAAACTCATGAGCAATTTGAAAGGTGCGCAGCAATCCTTTGCTAAATAAATCATGGGGTTTCAGGCCGGAAATATCATCACCGTCCAGAAACACAGTGCCCGAAGTCGGTGTGTAATGGCCCGCGATAACGTTAAAAAGCGTGGTTTTGCCAGCGCCATTGGGGCCGATTAGCCCTGTAATTGACCCTTCGGCGATCTCAAGGCTTGTGCCGTCAACTGCGCGAATGCCGCCAAAATGCATGTGCAGGTTTTCAACCCGTATCATAATATTACCCCCCTTACACAAACAGCCCGACCAAAGCCGGGCTGTTTTATTTTTAACTCAACCGATTAGCGGATGCGGATTACTTTAAAAGCACCATCTTCCACAATGTATTCCTGATAAGAACCGGCAGCTTCGCCCGGGCCAATCAGTTCAACATCGGATGCGCCTTGGTAATCAACTTCGCCGCCAGCCGCCAGAATATCCAGCGCTTTGGCCAGTTCACCCGGGAAAATCTGCTCGCCCGGTGCATTGGCAACGTTAAGCACGTTTGCCGCAATGCTTGCGCGATCAGCGGAACCACCAGCCTGAATGGCCAGTGCAATCAAGGCCGCCGCGTCATAGCTTTCAGCGGTG
>CAZSSS010000108.1:0-6110 GCA_964609255.1 uncultured Rhodobacterales bacterium | reverse complement strand
TTTATAATCCAAGTTCAGCTAACCTTTTAAATGTAAAATCGTACAGACAATTAAATGCAGTTCCAGTTGACATACCTCGCCGGTATATCAATCCGGACTCGAACGTAGTGTTGACTCCTGGAATTTCAATGACCGTAAGTCCAGATCCGAAATTTGACCTGCAAAAACTTTCGGGTAGATAGGCTAGGTAATCTGCTTGCCGCAAAAGCTCAAGAACCGTTAGCATTGAATTGCAAAAGACCTTGGCGGTCACGCGCTTGCCAATTTTTTTTTCAATCGGATCCATAAGCGTATCCAAGTAGGCCAGGTCACTTTGATATGAAATCCAAGGGTATGCCAAGAGGGTACTTGGCTCGACAACCTGAGATTGTTGAATTGGATGGGCTAGGCGCGCAACGATACTCAGTTGCGTTTTGAATGTAGCTTTTCTCACAAGGAAAGAAGGCAGGTTTTCAAACTGCTGAAAACCGCCACAAAACATGTCCAGCGTTCCATTTCGCAATAAAGGCAGTGCCTCATTGTAATTCAGGGCTGTGAGAGTAACCGAAATTTCTGGAAAGTGTTTGTGCAGGTGGGCGATGGCCGGTGGTAGAATCGACGACATCCAGACCGGCGCAGCTGCGACTCTGAGATTGCCAACCTCACCATCGCGCACGGATCGAAGATCGTTGTTGGCCAGCTGGCATTCGCCCAGGATGTGGCGCGCATGCTGCAAAGTGCGGTGGCCAAAGGGAGTAAGATGCATGCCGCGCCCTTGTCGATCAAACAATGGTGCGGATAGTTTCTCTTCGAGTAGCTTGATCGAACGTGTCACCGCGGGTTGCGTCAGCCCAAGGGATTCGGCGGCGCGGTGAACGGTGCCAGTTTCAGCAACGGCAACAAATCGTTTTAGTTGTTCAAGATTGTCCAGCATTCCGATTACATTTTGTTATCAATAAAGAAAAAAAGTCGATTCCACAGTGTTTTCATTATCCGTTAGTATGCGGAACAGCCAACTTGAGCAAGTCTGGGAGGACGCAATGGTTCACGATTATTCAAACAAATTCTCGCGCAGGGATTTTATTAAGATTACAGCGGCAGGTACAGCGGCATTGCCTTTCGGGGTAGGTGCGGCGCACGCAGGCACTCTGCCTGCGCCAATTAACGATATCCAAAAGGGTACTACATTCCGATGGATCGATAGTGGCGATCAAAAGGCTGTTTTTTACAGGCAGTTTTTTGAGGAATACGCAAAGGAGCGTGATATCGAAGTGATCTATGACGCCTTGCCATGGAACGAGATCAATCAGGTGGTTCCATTGGGAGTGCGTAACAATTCAGCTCATGACGTTTTTGTATTGCCGCTCGGCATGAACCCGGGAGATGCAGTTGCGCAAGGGTGGGTGCAGCCATTTGATGATTTCATTCCCAACATCGAAGAATGGAAGGCGGGTTTCCCGGCTGGTGCCTTTCTTCCCGGTATCAATGAATTCGATGGAAAGACTTACGGGTTGCCCTTCACGTCGAACAAAAATTATAGCACTCATCTTCTCTATAATCGGACTTATCTCGAGGCCGCGGGCTATGATCCGGATGAGGCTCCACTAACATGGTCGGATTTCCGACAAGTTTCGCGAAAGATCACCGAGGCAGGAAGCGGGCGCTATTTTGGTTTCATCATTGGCGGTTCGCAACTGGGGCGGTGGTCAAGGGTTGTGCGAAACCTGGGGCGCATGGCCGGTGCCAGCGCCGGCGGAGACAGTGTTCTTGAGGCTGATATCGACTTTCGGACGGGCGAATTCGTTTTCGATAGTGATCAGTATATTGCTGCCGTTGAGCTTTTGATCGCCATTCGGGCTGATGGCAGCATGTTCCCCGGTGTGATGAGCATGAATGCTCCTCAGGCTAGGGCTTATATGCCTCAGGGCGCAGCGGGCATGATCCTGCAAGGGCCTTGGAACATACCGGCATGGGAAGCTGCCGATCCGAGTTTCGATTTCGGAGTGGCCTCTGGTCCGATTCCCGATGAGGGCCCTGTGGGCAAACTGACCATCGGCGAGGGCGCGTCCAGGGGTAACACCATGTGGTTGTACAAGGGGTCCAGCAATGGGGAGATTGCCGGCGATATTTTCCATTATCTTGGGACGCTCGAAGGGCAGATTGCTTGGGCCAATGTCGTGGGTGCCGGTGATCCGCCGATCATGCCCAAGGCGGTCGCAGGAGCCAAGATGTCGGCATTGGCCAAAAGGGCTTTGGGACTTTTCGATGATCAGATCCGTGTAGGGCCCAATCCAAGTGTGCGTAATCCGGAGCTGGCCAAGGTGATCAGCAACTTCCAGGCACCACAGGTAAATTTTGCCCGGACGGTTCAGGGCCTTGTGTCCGGTGATCTGAAGGACGTGGCTCGCGAAATGGCGGCGTTGAAAGACAGATACAATTCATCGATGGATGTAGCATTTTCGGCTGCGAAGTCTGAGGGCGCCAACGTCGATCGGTCAGATCTGGTTTTCTCAAATTGGAATCCAGACGTCGACTTCGGTTCGAACGATTATTAATTTAGCCTCTCTTCGGAGTTTGTTCAGGCCGCAGTCTTTTTTGTGGCCTGAACCATCTGATTTAAGGAGCAACTGATGCGGTTGTTAAGTTCCATTGCGCAATATCGCGCGCACTTCCTGATGTTGTTACCAGGGTTGATACTTGGCGGAATGTTTGTCTTTTATCCGATCTTTGCAGCAATGTATTTCGCCCTCCAGAATTGGTCCGGTTTCAATTCTGAAATGAAATTTATCTGGGTGGAGAATTTCGTAGAATTGTTCGGGGATCCTTTTTTCTGGAACGCTTTCGGGCGATCTATTTTGTTTTTAGCTGGCACCGTTCCGATGCAACTTTTTGTTTCGCTGGTATTGGCAATAATTCTGAACAATCAACTCTTAAAGCTTTCGACTTTTTTTCGTACCTTCATCTTTTTGCCCGTGATCACGCCGGTTGCGGTTATCGGCATTGTCTGGACCTTTTTACTCAGTCCGTTCAATGGGCCAGTAAACGGGCTGCTTCTTGATTTGGGGGTGATTTCCAGTCCAATAAACTTTCTTGGAGATTCTGGATCCGTCATGCCTTCTGTTATTGGTGTTTATGTGTGGAAGTGGCTGGGCATCACGCTTATCTATTGGTTGGCCGCGTTGCAAACAGTGCCTGATGAGGTTTACGAGGCCGCCAAACTCGACAATTGCAGTGGGTGGCGTTTGATCTGGTTTGTTGTCTTACCGATTATCATGCCGTTTGCGATAGTGATCCTGTTGATTTCATCGGTGGGTGCGCTAAATGTTTTCCCCCTGATCATGTCGATGACCAAAGGCGGCCCCTTTTTTGCATCGGAAGTAATGGAGATTTTCATCTATCGAAATGCCTTCGCTACCGGTGATGGGTCCATTCCCCGGCTGGGTTATGCAGCAGCAGCAGGTGTGTATTTTGGGTTCATCGTGCTGGGGTTGACGATCGTTCAAACTATTGCGGCAAAGTACGCGCGCAAGGGAGCTGAGACATGAGCAAGCTTTCTTCACTATCCCCTTTGCGGTTGGTTTTTGGTCATCATCGGCCTACATTGCGCATCGGTTTGATCAGTTTGGGCATGACGATTTTTTGTTTAATCTGGATTTATCCTTTTCTATGGATGATCGGGACCAGCTTGAAAACCAATGCTGAGATGTTTTCTAATCCAGGATTAATACCCGATAACTGGGCTTGGGATAATTACCGTCGAGCTTGGGTCGAGGCAAATATGGGGCGATATTTTTTCAACACCCTGATCGTCACCGGGGGCTCTGTGTTGATCGGTACATTGAGCACCGCGATGATGGGTTACGTGTTGGGTCGATACCGTTTTCCCGGGCGTAACGTAATTTTCTTTGCCTTCGTCGCCACGGTATTCCTGCCCCAGGGATTTACCATCATTCCGGTATTCGAGTTACTTAGTTTTCTTGGATTGTCGTCGAGCCTTTTTGGACTGACGCTGGCGACTTCTGGTCAATCGATGGTGATTTTTATTTTATTGTTCGCAGGCTATTTCAGCCAACTTCCCAAAGAGTTGGAGGAGGCGGCACTTGTCGAGGGCGTTAGTTTTTTGCGTATCTTCTGGTATGTGATGCTTCCTTTGGCGCGACCGGTGATCGTGACCGTCGTCATCATGCAGGTTCTTCATGCCTGGAACGATTTTCTTCTGCCTCTGGTTATTACTCTTGCCAACCCGGGCATTCGCACTCTTTCGGTTGGCGTTTATGCTTTCAACGGTGAGCAAATCATTGATTGGACCGGGATGTCTGCGGCGGCAACAATCTCGATTTTACCGATCGTGGTGCTTTTCATTCTGTTGCAACGCTACTTTATCAACGGCCTCGCCGGTGCTGTCAAAGGCTGAATCTATGTCAGTGAAACCAAATATTCTTCTGATCACCACCGATCAACAACATTTTTCTGCGTTGGGAGCGGTAAATTCAAAAATAGAAACCCCAAATCTGGATCGACTATGTGCTGAGGGGACCCGGTACGACCGCGCTTATTGTCCAAATCCCGTTTGCACGCCTTCGCGTTCAAGCATTATTACTGGGCTTTATCCGTCGCAACATGGTGCCTGGACCATTGGTGTTAAACTGCCCGAGGATGTTCCCACTGTTGGAGCGGCTCTGTCTGAGGTTGGCTATCGAACCGGCCTTATTGGTAAAGCCCACTTTCAACCGCTGGGCGGCGATTCGCTTGAGCGTCAACCCAAGTTGCGTGATTCGGATTTTTGGCGTGGTTTTAATGGCCCCTGGTATGGCTTCGATCATATCGAACTGATCCGCAACCATGCGGATGAAAGCCATGTTGGCCAGCACTATTCTCTTTGGATGGAAGAACGCGGGCTGTCCGACTGGGCAGAGTATTTTCAACCCTTGCCCGGTGAAACCTCTTCAAAGGCACCGGTGATCGCGCCGGGGGCGCCATACTGGGCCAGACAGACGAGGGCGTGGCAACTGCCTGAAAACATGCACTATACGCCATGGATCGGTGAGCGCTCATGTGTCTTTATTGACGAAAGCCATGCGGAGGGGCAGCCGTTTTTTCTCTGGACAAGTTTCCCCGACCCGCATCCGCCCTATACGGTGCCTGAGCCTTGGGCTTCCATGTATGATCCGGCGGACATGGAACCGGGACGCCTGGCAAGTGGTGAGCACGATTTGAATCCACCACATTTTGCTAAGACGCAGCAAGCCAATCCGAATTTTGATGATTGGCATGTGTCACATGAGGCTCACGGATGTGACAGTCACCTCTATCCGGAAGAAGAACTCAAGAAAGACATGGCGGTGTATTATGGCATGGTGAGTTTTCTGGATCGTGAAGTCGGTCGAATACTGGATCACTTGGACGAACTTGGCATCGCTGAAAACACATTGGTTGTTTTTACGTCGGATCACGGCCATTTTTTGGGCCAACACGGGTTGGTAGCAAAGGGTCCGTTTCATTATGAGGACTTGCTGCGTGTGCCGTTCATCGTGCGGTGGCCGGGGCGGGTTCCCGCCGCCACAACCAGCAATGCGATCCAAAGCCTTGTCGATCTCACACCAAGTTTTTTGGATGCGGCGGGGCTTTGTGTGCCTGATAATTTGCAGGGGGTTTCACAATTACCGGCCTGGGATGGATCAAAAGAACAGGTGCGAGACTTCGCGATTTGTGAGAACCGGCACAATCCAAGGATGCCACATCTGACAACCTACATTGAAAAACAATATAAGATTACCGTTTACTGCTATGGTGAAATGGGAGAGATATTTGATTTGGCGAACGATCCTGATGAACGGCACAACTTGTGGAACGATCCTGACAGTCAAGGCCTGAAAAGCGAGTTGCTACAGAGGTTTGTGCAGGGAACCATGCGATCGATGCCGATGAAAATGCCCAGGGTGGCGCGCGCATAACGCTTAATATCGAAGGCGCCTGTTAAATCGTAATCCTTCATTGGTAAAAATATTGAAGCCCCAATGGAAAACATCGTATCCTTCTTTGAGAATGAGAAATGTCGCATGGTTTTGACGCGTTCCGCTCAAGCGCCACGTGCCAGCTTAGTCAGCCGGTCGCCGGCATGTCGGAAAAAC